>VGEO01000001.1 GCA_016869275.1 Alphaproteobacteria bacterium
GGCAATCGCCTCGCGGCGATCGCCGATCTCGCGTGCGCGCGGACAGGCAGCGAGAACCGCACGCCGGATCGCCGCCGGGTCTTCGTTGCGCGGGTTGTCGTCAGTCACGATCGCGGTATCGGCGAGCCGCGCGACCACCGAACCCATCCGCGGGCGCTTGGTCGGATCGCGATCGCCGCCAGCGCCGAAGACGACGCTCAAGCGGCCCTTGGCGTGGGGACGAAGCGCGGTCAGGACCTTGGCCATTGCGTCGGGCGTATGCGCGTAGTCGACGTAAATCGGCGCGCCGTTTGCGTGGGTTGCGGCGTGCTCGAGGCGGCCCGGGACGACGCTCAGCCCGGCGAGCGCTTCCGCAAGCGTCGCCGCTTGGCCGCCCGAGGCCAGCGCGAGCCCGAGCGCACAGAGCGCATTGGCGGCCTGAAAATCGCCGACCAGGGGCAACGCTACGTCATGACGAGCGCCTTCGACCTCGAGCGCGAGGCGCTGGCCGCGGGCGCTCGGGGTCGCATCGACCAAGGCGATATCGCGGCCGGCGCGGCCGTAGGTGAGCGTTTTGACGCCGCGCTTGGCGCACACGGCGCCGAGCGGCTCGGCCTCGGGCACGTCGGCGTTCAAGACCGCGGTGCCGGCGGCGTCGAGCACTTCGGCGAACAGGCGGGTCTTGCATGCGAAGTACGCCGCGAGCGAAGGATGATAGTCGAGGTGGTCGTGGCTCAGGTTGGTGAATGCCGCCGACTTGACCGTGGCGCCGTCGACCCGATGCTGATCGAGCGCGTGGCTCGACGCTTCGATCGCGACATAGTCGACGCCATCGCCGACCATGCGGTCGAGCAGCGCGTGGAGCTGAACCGGATCGGGCGTTGTCGTCGCGAGCGGCTCGACATGGTCCCGCCATTGCGCGCCCAAGGTCCCGATCGTGCCGGCGCGGCGGCCCATCGACTGCCAGAGCTGGCGCGTGAAGCAGGCGACCGAGGTCTTGCCGTTGGTGCCGGTGACCGCGGCGAGGTGGGTCGGATGGCGCGGATAGAACCGGGCCGCGGCGCGCGCCAGCGCCCGGCGCGGATTGGCGTGCGGCACGACCGCGATCGCCGCGTCCGGGCGGGCGGCGGCGCGGTCGCACAGCACGGCAACGGCGCCGCGCGCGACCGCCTCGCCGATGAACGACGCGCCATCCGCGCGCGATCCGGCGAGCGCTGCGAACAAGAACCCGGGCTTGACCGCGCGACTGTCGGCGGTAAGGCCGGCGATCGCCGGGTTGAGCGCCGAGCCCGGCGCCGCCGGGGCGAAGTCGGCGGGATCGAACAGGTCAGCGAGATACACGCGATCCTCCCGCCGGCGCGCTTGCCGCCATCACGGTCCGCTCGGGCAGCACGTCGTCGGGCGCATTCGGCGCGACGCCGAGTAGGGGCCCGATCCGCGCGACGACGCGGCCGACGACCGGGGCCGCGGTCCAGCCGCCGGTCGCGTAGCCCTGAGTCCGCGGGTTGCCCTTGGGCTCGTCGAGGATCACGACCACGAGGTACTTGGGTGCGGCGATCGGAAAGACGCCGACGAACGAGGACAACAACGCGCGCGTGCGGTAGCCGCCGACCCCGGTCTTCTCGGCCGTGCCGGTCTTGCCGCCGACGCTATAGCCCGGCGCCGCCGCCTTGGTGCCGGTGCCTTTGTTCACCACCTGGTGCATGAGCTGGCGCATATCGCGCGACGCTTCGGGCGAGATCACGCGCTTGCCGGCGAGCGGTGCGTCGGCCGGCCGCTTGATCAGGGTCGAGGGCATGCGTACGCCGTTATTGACGATCGCGCCGACGCCCTCGGCGAGCTGCACCGGCGAAACCGCCACGCCATGGCCGTACGCGACGGTGACCGTATTGATCTCGCGCCATTGTGCGGGCGACGGTGACATCGGCTTCCCGACCTCGGGCAGCTCGAGCGTCGCCGGTTCGAGCAGCCCGAACGCGCGGAGGTACGACTGCTGCCGCTTGGTGCCGACGTCGAGCGCCATCTTGGCGGCGCCGATGTTGGACGAATAGAGAAACACCTCGGGTACGGTGAGAACGCGGCGTTTGGCGTGGTAGTCGTTGATGACGAAGCGCGAGATTTTCATCGGCTCGGTCGCGTCGTAGCGGCTGGCGAGCGACGCGGCGCCCGAATCGATCGCCATCGCGACGGTAAACGCCTTGAAGGTCGACCCCATCTCGTAGATGCCCAGGGTGACGCGGTTGAAGAGCGCATCCTTCGGCATGGCGCCGGGATGGTTGGGATCGAAATCAGGGAGCGAGACCAGCGCGACGATTTCGCCGGTGGTGACGTCGGTGACGAGCGCAGCGGCACCGATTGCCTGAAACTGCCCGACCGCTTCGGCGAGCTCCTCGGTGAGGACGTGCTGGACGCGCAAGTCGATCGACAACGCGAGCGGCCCGGCGAGATCGCGAACCGGCGTCTTGAGCAGGCCTTCGAGTCCCTTTTCGACGCCGGCCAGTCCCTCGTTGTCGACGTTCGAAAAACCCAGAACGTGGGCGGCGAGCCGCCCGTGCGGGTAGACCCGGCGGTACTCCTCTTGGAACGCGAGGCCCGGGAGTCCGAGGCGATGCACCGCGTTCTGCTCGCCCGGCGTGAGGCCGCGTTTGATCCAAACGAACGTCTTGTCGGACGCGAGCTTCTCGGCGAGGTCGCGACGGTCGAGGCCGGGCAGCGCCTTGGCGAGATCGCGCGCCGCGGTATCGGCATCGAGCACGCGCTTGGGGTTGGCGTAAAGCGAAGCGGTCTTGAGGCTGGTCGCGAGCAGGGTACCGTTGCGATCGACGATATCGGCGCGCTCGGCCGGGGTGCGCGCATCGGAGGCGGTCAGGCGCGGCTCCTCGCCTTCGCGCAACAGCGTGAGGTCGATCAAGCGGCCGGCCATGATCGTGAACAGCAGGGTAAAGCCGGCGCCGATCGCGATCAGGCGGCTGCGGCCGGTTTCGATCGGCGGCCGTCGCCAGCCGGCGACACCGGCGGCGGGGGCCGAGCGCGTGACGAGACGAGCGAACAGCCGCCGCATCACGGCGTCTCCTCGGGCTCGGGCGTGCCGACGAACCAGATCGTGGAGGCGCCGGTCGGCTCTTCCGGGGGAACGGCAGCGGACGGATCGACGGTGGGATCGTCCTCGGCCGGCCGCACGCCGCGCGGGACCGCAATCAGGCTCATGAACCGGCGCCCGTCGGCCGGCGCGAGATCGAGGTGGCGGAACGCCAATTCTTCGAGCCGCTTCGGATTGTTGAGATAGCTCCATTCCGCCTTGAGAACGCGGACCGCCTCGTGCTCGGCGGCGATCGCCTGGGTCAGCGACTCGTCGCGCGCCTCAAGCCGCTGAACCTCGTACTTGAGGCTGTAGAGCGCGAAGGTGAGCGCGGCCACCAACACGAAACCGAGCGCGGTGAGATGGCGCTTCACGGCTGCCCCCGCTCGCTCGACCATGCCGGCGCCTCGGTGCGGACCGCGCTCCGAAACCGGGCCGAGCGCGCGCGCGGGTTTCGCGCCACTTCGGCCTCGCTCGGGCGCAGCGCCTTGCGCGTCGTCATCGCAAACGACGGCGCCCGCGCCGGCGCGAACGGCTGGTGGCGACCGGGCTTCGGCGCCCGGCCGGAGCGCTCGGTCAGGAACTGTTTGACGATGCGGTCCTCGAGCGAATGGAACGCGACCACGGCGAGACGGCCGCCGCTTCGCAGCAGGCGTTCGGACGCCGCGAGCCCGAGGCGGAGCTCGGTCAACTCGTCGTTGATGTGGATGCGGAGCGCCTGAAAGGTGCGGGTCGCGGGATGGAGGCGCTCGCCCTCGCGTTGCGGTCCGACCGCCTGCACGATCGCATCGACCAGCTCGCCGGTGCGGGCGAGCGGGCGCTCGCGGCGCCGGCGCACGATCGCGCGGGCAATCCGCCGTGCGTGGCGTTCTTCGCCGAAGCGATAGATGACATCGGCGATCGTCGTCTCGGCCGCGGTATTGACGAAGTCGGCGGCGCTCGATCCCGACGGTGTCATCCGCATGTCGAGCGGCCCGTCGGCCTGAAACGAGAAGCCGCGCGCGGGATCGTCGATCTGCGGCGAGGACACGCCGAGATCGAAGGCGACGCCGTCGGCGGCGGCGACGTCGTGGGGCGCAAGCAGCGTCGCCATCTCGGAAAAGCGGCCTTCGACGGCATGGAAACGCTGGCCGTAGCGGGCCGCGAGCGCGGCCGACCGCGCGATAGCGGCCGGATCGCGGTCGATCGCCGACACCCTGCATGGGGCCGCCTCGAGCAAGGCGCGCGCGTAACCGCCGGCGCCGAAGGTCGCGTCGATCATGATGTCGCCGTTCCGGGGCGCCAACGCGGCTACCACCGCATCGACCATCACCGGTTCATGCGATCCACGATCCGTCACTGCTCGCGAGGCTCCTTCATTCCTTTCGCGACGGTGCGTTGAGACTGCCGCGCAACTCGCGCGCGCGGCGGATCGCTTCGGCCTCGGCTTCGGCGTAGCGGCCGGGCTCCCAAATCTGAAAGGTTTCGCCCAGACCGACGAACAGCGCGCGCTCGGCGAGGTGGGCATGCGCGAGCAGGTCGGCCGGCAGCACGATCCGGCCCTCGCCGTCCCACGGCAGCGACGAGCTCCGCGCGAAGATCGCGCTCGCAAAGCTCATGCGCTCGTCGGAAAACGGATTGAGCCGATCGACGCCCTGTTTGAGCGTTTCGAGCGCCAGCTTACCGCAGCCGTCGAGCGCGGCGCTGACGAACGACGGACGAACGATGATGCCGGCAAAGGTCTCGGCGGCGAGCTCGGCACGAAACGGGGCCGGAACCGACACCCGCCCTTTGCGGTCGACCTTGTTGAGGAACTTGGAAAGAAACAACGCCATGAAACGCTCCCTGCCACCGAACTTCTCCGCGTCCCGTACGCCCCGTCGTAGTCATCGCGTCGTTGGCCGCCGTTCTGGATGCTATTTGGGACGGTATGGGATACCATGGGTATATATGGGTGTCAATGGGAATAGCTCTGAAAAATCAAGGAATAACGCGACGCAAAGGCCGCGCGCCCCAAGGGTTGCGATCCCACCACGGCATCGTGGCCGCGGAACGGCTCTGGCATGGGCGAATTGTGGCAGTTTAGTATCCTAATAATTCGTGTTTTGTTCACTATATGCCCCACCCTTTCGCTAACAGGCGAGCGGCGGCAAAGGCGTCAGACCGCCTATAAGCCGGGTTCTGTTCCGAGCCTGCGCCCGGAGGCAGCCATTCATCTGGGACGCTTGTCGCCAAGCGCCTCGCGCAACCTACCCGGACGACTGACCCGGAAACCGTCTGCCGCCGAAGCGGCGCGCCGTCCCTATTTGGTCTTGCTCCCGGTGGGGTTTGCCGTGCCGCCGCCGTTGCCGGCGCCGCGGTGCGCTCTTACCGCACCTTTTCACCCTTACCCGCGAGGCCTTGCGGCCGGCGGGCGGTTTGTTTTCTGTGGCACTGTCCCTGGGGTCGCCCCCGCCGGGCATTACCCGGCACCGTCTTTCCGTGGAGCCCGGACTTTCCTCACCGCCGCAGTGACCTGCGGTGGCGCGGCTGCCCGGCGATCTGACGCCTCGGTAAAGTGGCGCTTCGGGGGTTGGGGCGCAAGGGCTGCGCGCGCCGGCCCGGTCAGGCCGGTCGGCGCGCGAGCAACTCGGCCAAGACCGCGAGCGTTTCGGGATCGGGAACGCCATCGACCCGCTGGCGCCGATAGTGGCGCTGAAACGCCGCGACGACGTCGGTGGTGCGCTTGTCGAAGGTGCCGGTCGGCTCGATCCGGTAGCCGAAGCGCGCAAGATCTTGCTGCAGGGCCGCGATCGCGGCGTGCGAAGGCCGGCGGTCGGCCTTGAGGTCACGCGGGTCGGCGGTGCGTTCGGCGACCCATCCGATCCCGGCAGCGGCGAGCCGCTCCCAATCGAACTGTTCGCCCGGATCTTGCCGCCGCTCGGGTGCGACATCGGAATGCGCGAGCACGCGATGGGCCGGAATGGGATGGCGCGCTAGGATCGCCCGCGCCAGCGCGATCAACGTCGCGTATTGGGCGGCGGCGAACGCCACATAACCCCATTCGTGGCCGGGATTTGCGAGCTCGATCCCGATCGAGCAGCCATTGATGTCGGTAGCGCCCGCCCAATAGGCGACGCCGGCATGCCAGGCGCGCGCCGTTTCGGCGACGAGTGCGGTCGGCTCGCCCGCCTCGTCGATCAAGTAGTGGGCGCTCACCTTGGCGACCGGGTCGCAGAGCCGATCGAGCGCCGCCGCGGCGGACGGCATCCCGGTGTAGTGGAGGACGAGCATGTCGATCGCCTGCCCCGCCGGGCGAAGGTCGAAATTGGGCGAGGGGCGTTCGCGCATGGCGGGGCTAGGTCTTTACCGCCGCGGCGGCGTGCCCGACGCCGGCGCCGGCCCGAATCTGAATGAGACCGATGCCGATGAGGACCATCGCACCCCCGACCAGGATTTCCCACGTCAACGTGTCGTCCAGGAACAGGACGCCGGAGACGACGCCGAAGACAGGGCCGAGCAATGTGAAGGGCGAGATCACGGTGATCGGATAGGCTTTGAGAAGGTAGTACCAACTGCCGTGGCCGATTACGGTCGCGCCGACGGCGACGAACAAGAGCGCCCCCCACTGCTCGAAAGTGGCGGTGGCGATGGCTGCCGCCTGCCCGCTTTCAAAAACGAAGCTCAGCAGCAGGAGCGGCGGTATCGAAATCACCCCCATCCATGCCTGGAGCGTTACGATCGGCACGCCGCGCGTTCCCGGAATCAGGACCACGCCCAAGCCGATCGCCAGCGCGCCCAGCACCACGAACGGCAGCGCTTCGAGATGCGCGAACACCGTCGGATCGAAACCGATTACCGCGACCCCGGTGAAGGCGAGCGCGGTACCAGCCAGCCGCCGGGCGTTCAAGCGCTCCTTGAGAAAGATCATCGCGAGAATGATCGAGAACGGCACGTGAAGCTGGGCGATCAGGGCGACCGAGGCGGCGCCGGCCGACAGCCGCATGCCGATGAACATCAGTCCGAAATGGGCGACGCCGATCAGCAGCCCCACCATGACGACGTCGCGCCAGCGCCCCGGCACGTCCTTCAGGAACGGCGCCAGGCAGGTGACGACCACGGCGAAGCGGAGCGCGATGAAGAACAGTGGCTCGAAATGATCGGCGCCGATCTTGCCGGCAACGAAGTTGAAACCGAACACGAGATTGACGAGGACGGCCAACGCCAGGTGATGGAGCCGCACGAATGGCCCTTACGTGCCTAGCCGATTGGCGCAATCGTCAGGCGCTCACGCGACGCCGCGCTCGCGGGCGATGCGCTCGTAGGCGGCATTGATCGAGGCGAGCTTCTCGCTCGCGACCTCGACGAACTCCTTGGGCATGCCCTGCCCGACCAGCACGTCGGGGTGATGCTCCTTGGCAAGCTTGCGGTAGCGGCGCTTGAGTTCGGAATCGGAAATTTCGCGATCGACGCCGAGGATCCGGTACGGATCGGCTTGATCGGGCCCGACATAGCCTTCGCGAATGCGCGCCCATTCGGCCTCGCTGAAGCCGAAGATGCGCGCGACCGCGGCCAGGAACTCGAGCTCGGCCGGGTGGACGACATCGTCGGCCTTGGCGATGTGGAACAAGCCGTCGAGCAGGTCTTCGAGGACCGCCGGTTTGCCCTTGAACAACTCCGCCACTTGCTTGGCATAAGGCTCGAACCCCTCGGCGTCCTGGCGCGCCCGATCGAACACCCGTCCGACATTCTTGAGTTCATCGGGCGGGACGTGGAAAACTTCTTTGAAGGCGCGCACTTCCTCGGGCGTGACGACGCCGTCGGCCTTCGCCAACTTGGCGCCGAGCACGATGACGCCGATCGTGAACGCGATTTCCTTGGTCCCGGCGCGGTCCTCGTCCTGGCGTCCGCGCTGCAGCTTGTCGACGGCGTGGCCGGCAACGCCGCCGATCAACGCGCCGAGCGGACCGCCGAGCACGAAGCCCACGGTCCCGCCGAGAACTTTCCCCCAGATCGTCATGCCGGTGACGGAAACCTAGCGAATTTGTCGCACACCTTCCGCTGGACCGCCATCCGAAACCTCCTCTACAAACGGTGCGCAAGCAACGGACGACGTTCGTGACCGACACCACGCCCGGCTGGCAGTTCTGGATCGACCGCGGCGGGACTTTTACCGATATCGTCGCACGCTCGCCTGACGGGGCGATCCGCACCCACAAGCTCTTGTCCGAGGCGCCCGAGCGCTACCGCGACGCCGCGCTCCAAGGCATCCGCGATATCCTGGGCGTGGCCGCGGCCGGCCCGATTCCGACCGCGGCGATCGCCGCCGTCAAGATGGGCACCACGGTCGCCACCAATGCGCTTCTGGAGCGCCGGGGCGAGCGGACCGCGCTTGTCGTCAACAAGGGCTTCGCCGACATCCTTCGCATCGGCTACCAGAACCGCCCCAACATTTTCGCCCGCAACATCCGCCTGCCGGCGATGCTGTACGATCGCGTGATCGAGGTCGATTGCCGCGTCACCGCCAAGGGCGAGGTCTTGCGCGGCATCGACCGCGGTTCGGTCGAGCGCGACCTCCGCGCCGCCAAGGATGCCGGGATTGCCGCGGTCGCGATCGCGTTTCTCCACGCCTATCGCTACCCAGCGCACGAGGCCGAAGTCGCGGCGATCGCGGCGAGCATCGGATTTGCCCGGGTTTCGGCCTCGCACGCGGTGAGCCCGTTGATCAAGCTGGTGGCGCGCGGCGACACGACGGTGGTCGATGCTTACGTGTCGCCGATCTTGAACCGCTACGTCGCGCGGGTCGCGAGCGAGCTCGGCGGCACCCGCCTGTTCTTCATGCAGTCGAACGGCGGCCTAGCCGACGCCCGCCGCTTCCAGGGCAAGGATTCGATTCTGTCGGGGCCGGCCGGCGGCGTGGTCGGCGCGGTCCGCACCGCGGGCGTCGCCGGATTCGCGCGCGTGATCGGCTTCGACATGGGCGGGACGTCGACCGACGTTTCGCTCTACGACGGCCAGCTCGAGCGCACCTTCGAAAGCGAGGTCGCCGGCGTCCGCATCCGCGCGCCGATGATGGCGATCCATACCGTCGCCGCCGGCGGTGGCTCGATCCTCCACTTCGACGGCACCCGTTTCCGGGTTGGTCCCGATTCGGCTGGCGCCGATCCCGGCCCGGCCTGCTACCGCCGCGGCGGACCGTTGACCGTCACCGACGCCAACGTGATGGTCGGTAAGCTCGACCCCGAGTTTTTCCCGCGCGTATTCGGCCCGTCCGGCGATCAGCCGCTCGATCGCGAGGTCGTGGTCACGAAGTTCACCCAGCTCGCGGCCGCGGTCGCCGAAGCGCGCGGCCGCCCGACCTCGCCCGAAGATGTCGCCGAGGGCTTCCTCGCCATCGCCGTCGACAATATGGCGAACGCGATCAAAAAGATTTCGATCCAGCGCGGTCACGACGCCAGCGCATTCGTACTCAACTGTTTTGGCGGCGCCAGCGGCCAGCACGCCTGCGCCGTCGCCGACGCCCTCGGCATGACCAAGATCCTGATCCATCCGCACGCCGGCGTGCTGTCGGCCTACGGCATCGGTCTCGCCGACGTGGCGGTGATGCGCGAGCGCTCGATCGAGCTCGCGCTCGAGGCCGAGACGCTACCGGCGATCGGCGCCGCGCTCGATGCGCTGGCCGATGCGGCGCGGACCGAAATCGCGGCGCAAGGCGTCGCCGCCGACCAAGTGCGCCTGCACCGCCGGATCCATTTGCGCTACCAGGGGAGCGATGTCGCGCTCATCGTCGACGAGGCGCCGCTCGCCACGATGCGCGACGCGTTCGAAACCGCACACCGCGACCGCTATGGTTTTGCCGCGAGCGGCAGGCCACTGATCGCCGGCACGGTCGCAGTCGAAGCGGTCGGCGGCGCGACCGCGGCAAGTGCCGCCACCACGGTCGCGGCCAAGCGTGGGCCGAACCCCGCCCGCGGCAGCACCATGATCTACCGCGACGGCGCCCACCACGACGCGGCGATCGTCGAGCGCGCCGCCCTGGGCGTCGGGCAACCGGTGGCGGGACCGGCGATCGTGATCGAGCCGCACGGCACCAACGTCATCGATCCGGGGTGGACGGCCGAACTGACGGCAGCGCGCGATCTCGTTATCACCCGCGTCACCGAACGCCGCGCCAAGTCGGTGTCGACCGCGGTCGATCCGGTCATGCTCGAGATCTTCAACAACCTCTTCATGTCGATCGCCGAGCAGATGGGAACCGTGCTCGCGCACACCGCCCATTCGGTCAATATCAAGGAACGGCTCGATTTTTCATGTGCGCTGTTCGATGCCGCGGGCAGCCTTATCGCCAACGCGCCGCACATGCCGGTGCATCTGGGCTCGATGAGCGAGAGCGTCAAGACGGTAATCAAAGCCCGCGGCGCGACCCTGGCTCCGGGCGATGTCATCGCGCTCAACGCGCCCTATAACGGCGGCACCCACTTGCCCGACATCACGGTGATCGCGCCCGTGTTCGACGACGCCGGGCGGACGATCCTGTTTTACGTCGGTTCGCGCGGCCACCACGCCGATATCGGCGGCACCTCGCCGGGGTCAATGCCGCCCGATTCCAAGACCGTGGCCGAGGAAGGCATCCTGTTCGACAATGTCCGCGTCGTGCACGGCGGTAAGTTCGACGAAGCCGGCATGCTCGCGCTGCTGACCTCGGGCCCCTACCCGGCCCGCAATCCATCCCAGAACGTCGCCGACCTCAAGGCGCAGATCGCCGCCTGCGAAAAGGGCGTCAAGGAAATCCGCCGCATGGTCACGGCTTACGGGCTCGACGTCGTGCGCGCCTACATGCGCTACGTCCAAGACAATGCCGAAGCCTGCGTCAAGCGGGCGCTCGGCGCGCTGACCAACGGCACCTGTCGCTATCCGCTCGACGATGGCAGCGAGATCGCGGTCGCGATCGCGATCGACCGCGCCAAAGGCCAAGCGACGATCGACTTCGCCGGCAGTTCGAGTCAGCACGCACGGAACTTCAACGCCCCGCTCGCCGTCACCAAGGCGGCCGTGCTCTACGTGTTCCGCACCTTGATCGATGAGGACATTCCGCTCAACGAGGGCTGCTTGAAGCCCTTGAAGGTGATGGTGCCGGCCGGCTCGATGCTGAATCCGGTCGCGCCGGCCGCGGTCGTCGCCGGCAACGTCGAGACCAGCCAAGCCATCACCGATGCGCTCTACGGCGCGCTCGGCACCCTCGCCGGCTCGCAGGGGACGATGAACAACTTGACCTTCGGCAATGAGCACTACCAGTACTATGAGACGATCTGCGGCGGCGCCGGCGCCGGCCCCGACTTCGACGGCACCGACGCCGTCCACACCCACATGACCAACACGCGGTTGACCGACCCCGAGGTGATCGAGCTCCGCTTCCCGGTGATCGTCGAGAGCTTCGCGATCCGGCGCGGCTCGGGCGGTCGCGGCCGGCACCGCGGCGGCGACGGCGTGGTACGGCGGATCCGCTTCCTCGAGCCGATGACGGCGGCGATCCTGTCGAGCCATCGGCGGGTGCCGCCACCCGGGGCCGCAGGCGGCGAGCCCGGCATGGTCGGCAGGAACTATGTGATCCGCGCCCGCGGCGAGCGCGTCGACTTGGCCGGCACCGCGATGACGTCGATGGCGCCGGGCGATGTTTTCGTGATTGAAACGCCGGGCGGTGGCGGCTACGGACGCGTCTCGGCATAGATGGGCGAATAGACAGAAGCGGAACGGGGGTTCGACGATGGAGACGATGCTGATCACCGGCGCCAACCGCGGGCTCGGGCTCGAATGGGTACGCCAGCTCGACGCCGCCGGCTGGCGGGTCCACGCTACCTACCGCGACCCGGCCAAAGCCGAAGGCCTGTTCGCGATCGCCAAGAAGTCGCACGGCCGGGTCGTGCCGCATCAGCTCGACGTCACCGACTTCACTGCAATCGATCGTCTATCCGTCACGCTCAAGGACGAAGCGATCGACGTCTTGAACAACAACGCCGGTATCCTGCCGGCACGGAAAAAGTTCGGGCAGACCGACTACGACGAATGGGCGCGGATCATGCGCAACAACCTGTTCTCCTACATGAAGATGGCGGAGGCCTTCGTCGAGCAGATCGCGCGTAGCCGGCGCAAGATGATTCTATGCATGACCTCCGGCCTGTCCTCGCTTTCCGCCGCCGGCTCGCGCGGAACCGCCTCCAAGTTCGGCGACGGCAAGCACGTCTATCGCACCACCAAGTGCGCCGTGAACATGCTAGCGATCAATCTGGCCGGATATCTGGCCGAGCGGGGCGTCATCGCGCTCTCGGTAACGCCGGGCTGGGCCAACACCGAGATGGGCCGGGCCGACCTCGACCCCGGCTACTCTCCCGATGACCTCGTCGACCCGGTCAAGTCGGTCGAGGGCATGCGTAGAATCATCGCCACCGCGACGATCGAGGACAGCGGGCGCCTGATGCGCTGGGACGGCTCGACCCTGCCGTTCTGATCGGCGTTTGACCGCCCGGCATCGCCACGTTAGCGTTCGCCGCCATGGACACGATGCTTCTCACCGGGGCCAACCGCGGGCTTGGCCTGGAATGGGTGCGCCAGCTCGATCAAGCCGGTTGGCGCGTTCTCGCCTGCTGTCGCAACCCGGCCAAGGCTGCCGAACTCAACGCGATCGCCGCCAAATCGAAAGGCCGCGTCACCGTTCACAAACTGGATGTCACCCATCACGGCCAGGTCGACAAGCTCGCGCACGAGCTTCGCGACGTTCCGATCGATGTCTTGAACAACAATGCCGGCGTGCTGCCGACCCGCGACAGGTGGGGCGAGACCGATTATCACAAGTGGCAGGAGCTGATCTGGACCAACTTGTTCTCGACCTGCAAGGTCTCGGAGGCATTCACGCCGCACGTCGCCAAGAGCCGGCGCAAGATCATCCTGACCATGGCCTCGACGCTCTCCAGCGTGTCGATGCCGGGCGGCGGGCCGCTGGTGTGGGGTGACGAGAAGCACGTCTACCG
The DNA here is from genome assembly GCA_016869275.1 of Alphaproteobacteria bacterium. Lineage (GTDB taxonomy): Bacteria > Pseudomonadota > Alphaproteobacteria > SHVV01 > SHVV01 > SHVV01. Next base: position 13,042 of record VGEO01000001.1, read on the forward strand.
AACCACCAAGGCCGGCATCAACATGCTGGCGAAGAGCATGTCGGGGTACCTGAAACCGATGGGGATCATCGTCGTCTCGATCAACCCCGGTTGGGCCAACACCGAGATGGGCCGCCAGGACCTCGAGCCCGACCAGACCACCGATATTCTGCTCGATCCGGTCGTCAGTATCCGCAGCATGCGCCAGTTGATCGACAAGCTGACGCTGAACGAGACCGGCAACCTCTACAAGTGGAACGGCGAGGAGCTGCCGCCATGACGGTCGCTCCGACCCCGGATCGAACGCGGTAGCGCGCGTGGAGACCGTTCTCATTACCGGCGCCAACCGCGGCCTCGGCCTCGAGTTCGTCCGGCAGTACAACGCCGCCGGCTGGCGCGTGTTCGCGTGCTGCCGCGAACCAACCGGCGCCGCGGCGCGCGACCTCAACATGTTGGCCGGTACCTCCGGCCGGCGCGTCACCGTGCATCGCCTGGACGTCGCCAACCACGCCCAAGTCGACCAGCTGGCGCTATCGCTCAAGCGCGAGGCGATCGACGTCCTGATCAACAATGCCGGCGTCCAAGGGCCGAACGAGGACTTCGGCAAGACCGACTACAAACGTTTCGCGCAGACGCTGGCGATCAACGTGCTGGCGCCTATGAAAGTCGCCGAGGCGTTCGCCGGCCACCTCGCCGCCAGCCGGCGAAAAGTCTTGGCGACGATCTCGAGCCGGATGGGCAGCATCGGTTTGACCACGGGCGACACCGCGATCGCCTATCGCACCTCGAAAGCCGCCGCCAACATGGTGGCGAAGAACCTGGCCGGGCTGCTCGGACCGCTTGGCATCACCGTGCTGGCGCTCTCGCCGGGCTGGGTCAAGACCGACATGGGCGGCGCCAATGCGCCGCTCGATGTGCCGACCAGCGTCGCCGCCGTGCGCGCTATCGTCGCGCGCGCGACGGCCGCCGAGTCGGGGAAGTTCTTCCACTACGACGGCACCGATCTGCCGTGGTAGCGCCCGGCGGCGCCGTCGCGCTGGCCGCCGCCGGCCGCGTCACCCTCCACGCGTTCGACGTCGCCGAGCACCGCACCGTCGATCGGCTCGCCCGCGAACTCGCCGGCGAACCGATTGACATACTCCTCAACGCCGCCGGCCTGGCCGGGCACGAGCCGCAGGCGTTCGGCCTGGTCGACTACAGCGACTGGCTGGCGGTGCTGCAGGTGAACGTGATGGGCCCGCTCAAAATGGCGGAAAGCTTCGTCGATCACGTCGAAGCGAGCGAGCGGCGTACGATCGCCATCCTGTCGAGTCGCATGGGTTCGATCCACGAAACCCCGGGCGGCTACTACCCGTACTCATCGAGCAAAGCGGCCGTGAACATGGTCGGACGGTCGCTCGCGGCCGACCTCGACGCACGCGATATCACGGTGGTCATGCTGAATCCCGGACCGGTCGCCGCCGCGACCGACCGCGGCGGGCTTTCGGCCACCGCGAGCGTCGCGCAGCTGCGGGCGGTGATCGAGCGGCTCACGCCCGCCGATTCCGGCAGCTTCCTCAACTACGACGGCAGTGCCTGTCCGTGGTGAGCCGCGCTCACGCGCCGCGCAGTTCGACGATCGCGGCGTCAGCGTAGGCGAAGCCGAGGGTCCGCTCGGCTTCGCGGATGACGTCTTCGCGCGCCGTGAACTCGCCGGGATTGTGAAGATCGACGTTGCGGCCCTTACGCTGAATCCGGTTCACTTCGCGCACGTAGGGCGCGTCGTCTTCAACCGGCCCGATCACGTTGAAAACGCCGTTGTCGCGATCGACGACGACGATGAAGAACGGTTCGGGATGGAGATGGGACCACGCTTCCTTAACGCTTCTGCATTTTCGACGACGCTTCGCCACGCTGGTGCCTCGGTTGACTGCGACGCCGCCTACGGTCGTTCATAACGCGGGCGCCGCCAGCCGGCAAGGTCGGCCCTGTCACACCGCTGTCACTCAAGCAGCGGCGGCCGTCGATTCTGCGGCGGGGTCGTAGTTGAGGTTGGGTGCGAGCCAGCGTTCGACCTCGGCGACGGTCAGGCCCTTGCGTCGCGCGTAGTCCACCACCTGATCGCGCTCGATTTTCCCCAGACCGAAGTAGCGGCTTTCCGGATGGGCGAAGTAGAACCCGCACACCGCGGCGGTCGGCGTCATCGCGAAGCTCTCGGTCAAATGCAACCCGGTCCGCGCTTCGGCCTCGAGCAAGGCGAACAACGTCGCCTTTTCGGTATGGTCGGGGCAGGCCGGATAGCCGGGCGCCGGCCGAATTCCGGTATAGCGCTCGGCGATCAGGTCGGCGTTCGAAAGCTGCTCGTCACGGGCGTAACCCCACAATTCCTTGCGCACGCGCTCGTGCAGGCGTTCGGCGAACGCTTCGGCCAAGCGGTCGCCCAGCGCTTTGACCATGATCGCACGATAGTCGTCATGGTCGCGCTCGAATGCGGCCGCTTTGGTCTCGATCCCGCCGCCGGCGGTGACGGCGAAGGCGCCGATATAGTCGACGACGCCGCTCGCCGCGGGTGCGATGAAGTCGGCGAGCGCATAGTTAGCGCGTCCCGATTCGTTGCGCGCCATTTGCTGGCGGAGCGTATGGACCTTCGCGACCGGGGCCGCTCCATCCTCGCCGTAGAGCTCGATGTCGTCGCCGACCGCGGCCGCGCGCCAGAACCCGACCACCCCGCGGGGCGTCGTCCACTTTTCCGCCGCCAGCTCGCGCAGCATGGCGCGGGCATCGGCATAGAGGCTGCGCGCCGCCGCTCCGACAGCCGGATCGTCGAGAATCTCGGGAAACCGCCCGGCCAGCTCCCAGGTTGCGAAGAACGGCCGCCAGTCGATGCGCTCGATCAATTCGTCGATCGGATAATCGGCCAACGTCATCAAGCCGAGCCGGGCCGGCCGGGCTGGCACATAGCCCTGCCAGTCGATCTTGAACCGGTTGGTGCGCGCCTCGGCGAGCGGGGTGCGCCGCATGCCGCGCTGTTGTTCGGCATAGGAGCGCCGTACGCGCTCGTATTCGGTGCGCACGTCGCCGGCGAACGCCGTGGCCTGATCGTTCAGGAGGTTGCCGACGACGCCGACCGCGCGCGAGGCATCGGTCACATAAACGGTCGGCGCGCGATAGTTGGGCGCGATCTTGATCGCGGTGTGGACCTTGGACGTGGTCGCGCCTCCGATCAGCAGCGGCAGCGCGAATCCCTGCCGATCCATCTCCTTGGCGACGAAGGCCATCTCCTCGAGGCTCGGCGTGATCAAGCCGGACAGGCCGATGATGTCGACCTTCCTCTCGCGCGCGGTGTCGAGGATCTTGCTCGCCGGCACCATGACGCCCAAGTCGATCACCTCGTAATTGTTGCACTGCAAGACGACGCCGACGATGTTTTTGCCGATGTCGTGGACGTCGCCCTTGACGGTGGCGAGCAAGACCCGGCCGGCCGGTTTCGAGGCCTCGTTCTTTTCGGCTTCGATGAACGGCGTGAGATAGGCCACCGCCTTCTTCATGACGCGGGCGCTCTTCACGACCTGCGGCAGGAACATCTTGCCGGCGCCGAACAAGTCGCCGACCACGTTCATCCCTTCCATCAACGGCCCTTCGATCACCGCCAATGGCCGCGGCGCGCTTTGGCGGGCCTCTTCGGCATCGACTTCGACGAAATCGGCGATGCCGTGCACGAGCGCATAGACCAGCCGCGCTTTGACGCCGGTATTGCGCCAGCCCAAGTCGGTCTCGACCTTGGTGCCGGCGCCGCGGTAGCTCTCGGCCAACACCACCAAGCGGTCGGTCGCGTCACGCCGGCGGTTGAGGATCACGTCCTCGATGGCGTCGCGCAGATCGCGCGGAATATCCTCGTAAACCGGGAGCGCGCCGGCGTTGACGATGCCCATGTCGAGGCCGGCCTCGATCGCATGGTAGAGGAACACCGCGTGCATTGCCTCGCGGACCCGGTTGTTGCCGCGAAACGAGAACGAGAGGTTGGAGATACCGCCCGACACGTGGGCGTGCGGCAGGTCGTGCTTGATGCGACGTACCGCCTCGACAAAGGCGACGCCATAATCGTCGTGCTCGGCGATGCCGGTCGCGACGGCGAACACGTTGGGATCGAAAATGATGTCCTCGGGCGGAAAGCCGACGCGTTCCACCAGCAAGCGGTAGGCGCGGGCCGCGATCGCGACCTTGCGCGCCGCAGTATCGGCCTGTCCGGTTTCGTCGAACGCCATCACGACGACCGCCGCGCCGTAGCGTCGCACCTGACGCGCCTGACGCAGGAACGGCTCCTCGCCCTCTTTCAGGCTGATCGAGTTGACGATCGACTTACCCTGCACGCACTTGAGTCCGGCTTCGATCACCGACCATTTCGAGGAGTCGATCATGATCGGCACGCGCGCGATCGCCGGTTCGGACGCGACCAGGTTGAGGAAGCGGCTCATCGCCGCCTCGGAGTCGAGCATCGCCTCGTCCATGTTGACGTCGATGATCTGGGCGCCCGACTCGACTTGTTGGCGCGCGACCTCGAGCGCGGCCTCGAAGTCGCCCGCCATGATCAACTGCTTGAACTTGGCCGAGCCGGTGACGTTGGTGCGCTCGCCGATGTTGACGAAGGTGGCCGAGCGGGTCATGACGCGAGCTCGAACGGTTCGAGGCCGGCGAGGCGGAGCCGCGGCGGCGGCGCCGGCACTGGGCGCGGCGGCACGCCGGCGACCGCATCGGCGATCGCAGCCATATGCTCGGGCGTAGTGCCGCAGCAGCCCCCGACGAGATTGAGGAGGCCGGCGCGCGCCCATTCGCCGAGCTGGCTCGCCATCGAGGACGGCGTGTCGTCGTAGCCGCCGAACTCGTTGGGCAGCCCAGCGTTGGGGTAGGCGCTCACCAGCGTGTCGGCGACGCGCGCCAAGTCGGCGACATAGGGGCGCATCTCGCGGGCGCCGAACGCGCAATTGAGGCCGACGCTCCACGGCCGGGAATGACGAACCGAAATCCAGAACGCTTCCGTGGTCTGGCCCGACAGGGTACGGCCAGAAAGATCGGTGATGGTGCCCGAGATCATGAGCGGCACCGCCGCGCCGCGCGCTTCGAACAGGGCGTCGATCGCATAGAGCGCCGCTTTGGCGTTCAGGGTATCGAAAATGGTCTCGACCAACAGCAGATCGACGCCGCCATCGAGCAGGCCGCGCGCCGCCTCGCCGTAGGCGGCCACCAGCTCGTCGAACGTCACGCTGCGATGGTCCGGGTTGTTGACGTCGGGCGAGATCGATGCGGTCTTGTTGGTCGGCCCGATCGCGCCGGCGACGAAGCGGTGGCGCTTGGGATCGCGCTGGGTGGCGGCATCGGCGGCCTGGCGTGCGATCGCCGCACCGCCCCGGTTGATTTCGTAGGCGAGCGCCTCGGTGCCGTAGTCGGCCTGCGAGATTCGCGTGGCGTTGAAGGTGTTAGTCTCAATCACGTCGACGCCGGCCGCGAGGAACCGCTCGTGGATCCCGAAGATGATTTCGGGATTACTCAGATTGAGCAGATCGTTGTTGCCGCGCAAATCGTGAGGGTGGTCGGCGAACCGGGCACCGCGATACCGCGTTTCGTCGAGCTCGTGCGACTGGATCATCGTGCCCATCGCGCCGTCGATGACGAGAATGCGCTCGCGCGCTTCGCGTTCGAGATACGCGCGGCCGGTGGTCGCGGTCATGTCGCCCCCATAGCACCCGGCGCGGCGGCAGTCGGTCGCAAGCCCAGGATGTGGCAGATGGCGTAGGTCAGGTCGGCCCGGTTCAGCGTATAGAAATGGAACTCGTCGATCCCGGCCTGCTGCAGTCGGCGGCACTGTTCGGCCGCGACGGTCGCGGCTACGAGCTTGCGCGTTTCGGCATCGTCGTCGAGTCCGTCGAACAGGCCCGAAAGCCAAGCGGGAACCGTGGTGCCGCACGTCGCGCTGAAGCGTACGACTTGTGCGAAATTCGTGACCGGGAGGATTCCAGGCACGATAGGCACCGTGACCCCAGCGGCGCGGGCGCGGTCACGAAAGCGAAGGTAGACATCCGGATCGAAGAAATACTGGGTGATGGCGCGGCACGCACCGGCGTCGACCTTGCGTTTGAGATTGTCGACGTCGTCGGCGGCGCTCCGCGCCTCGGGGTGAACCTCGGGGTAGGCGGCGACGCTCACCTCGAAGTCGGTGATCCGCTTCAAGCCTGCCACTAGCTCGGCGGCGAAACGGTAGCCGTCGGGATGCGGGACATAGGAACCGGCGCCGTTCGGCGGATCGCCGCGCAGCGCGACGATGTGGCGGATGCCGCTTTGCCAGTACTGGCGCGCGACCTGATCGACCTCGGCGCGCGAGGCCCCGATACAGGTGAGGTGCGCGGCGGGATTGAGGCCGACCTCGCGTTCCAACCGTTCGACGATCGCGTGGGTCCGCTCGCGCGTGCTGCCGCCGGCACCGTAGGTGACCGAGACGAACCGCGGCGCCAGCGGCGCGAGCCGTGTCACCGTCCGCCACAGCGCCGCCTCGAGCTCGGGCGTCTTGGGAGGGAAAAACTCGAACGACACGCCGATCGCCGGCCGCGCCGGGCCGGCGGCGAACGTGATCCCGCCGACTTGGGCGGCTGCGATCGACCGGGCGGCGATCATTCGGCGGCCTTAGGAACCGCGCCGGCCGCGCGGGCCCCCGCGCGAATGGCCCGCCACAACACGACCGTGAGCGGCGTGCCCTCGAAGCGGCGCGGCGGTTCGGGCCGGAGCCGGTTGGCGCGGAGCCAGCCATTGACTTCATCGTCGCTAAACCCGAGGCGGCGATGAGCGTGGTCGGCACGCAAATGCTCGAGCGCATGAGGGGCGAAGTCGACGATCACGATCTCGCCGCCGGGCTTCAGCGTGCGCGCCGCTTCGGCGATCGCACGCGCCGGGTCGGACGCGAAATGCAGCACTTGATGGAACGTCACCGCATCGACCGCGGCTTCGTCGAGCGGCAACGCGTACATGTCGGCGTGGCGAACGTAACAGTTGCGCAGGCCGGCGCGTTCGAGGTTGGCGCGGGCGACTTGAAGCATTTCGCGCGAGAGATCGACGCCGACGCCGCGTTCGACGTGACGGCCGAGGACTTCGAGCACGCGTCCGGTCCCGGTCCCGACATCCAGGAGGTCGGTGACGCCGCGCCCGACGAAGACCTCGAGCAACGCGCGCTCGACGTCGCTGTCGGGTACGTGGAGCGCGCGAATTTCGTTCCACCGCGACGCGTTGGCGCGGAAATAGGCGGCGGCGATTTCGCTCCGCGTCGCTTTGACCGCGTGCAGTCGCTCGCGGTCGCGTCCCAGTCGGGGGTCGTCGGGATCGAGCGAGGTTACGACGTGACGCGCCAACGCCGCGCCTTCACCCGTATCCGCCAGCCGGAAGAACACCCACGCTCCTTCGCGAAATCGCGACAGCAACCCGGCATCGCATAGCAGCTTCAAGTGTCGCGACACCCGCGGCTGGCTTTGACCGAGCACCTGGGCGAGCTCGGATTCGGTCAGTTCGCCCTCGGCACAGAGGGCGAGCAGCCGCAATCGCGATTCTTCGCCCGCCGCCTTCAGTCCGCGGAGAAGTCGGAGCATCGACCTACCCAGTTTGCCGTCACCGGCTCATGCGTGGCCGGGCTGACGTGGTTCGTTCACTTGGATGATGATATTGGAAATGTATTAAATAACAATATATTTATATACCTTGAAAAAAGCCAACCTCGGCGCCCGAACGTAGTTAGTCGGACGTATGCACCAACGAGGATTCTCGGCCACAGCGGCGCTAAAATTTACCACACCGCACGCGGCGCTTGCTGGTACCGCGCGGTCCGATGTGATACGGAGAACAGTCTTATTATCCGGGGGGTTACCGGAAGGAACGGAGACGTGCGCCCAAGTGGCCGACGATGGTTGGGGCCACCTCGGGGTGCGGACAGAAGACGGGGAAGAAACGACGGGCGGAGGCAATCCGCCGGTCGGACGGCACGTATCGAGTGAGAAGCGTCATAACAACACGAGCGGTCAGTAGCGTCACATGAAAATCCAAGGACTGGGCAACCGGGCGTTCCAGTTCGCCGCCGGGCTGGTCGCCTTCGGGCTGGCGGCGTGCGCGACGCCGCCGCAGGAGGCGGAGGCGCTCAAGGAGTTCCGCGAGGCCAACGACCCGGTCGAGCCGCTCAACCGCTACTTCTTCGACGTCAACAATTTCCTCGATAAACTGATCCTGAAGCCAGTCACGCAAGGTTACCTCCTGCTGCCGGACGGCCCGCGCGCGGGCGTCACCAATTTCCTTCGCAACCTGGACGCACCGGTCATTCTGGCGAATGACCTGCTGCAGGGGAAACTCGACCGCGCCACGATCACGGCCGGGCGCTTCGCCATCAACACCACGATCGGCGTCGGCGGTCTGTTCGATGTCGCGACCGACGCCGGTATCGAACGCCACGTCGAGGATTTCGGCCAGACGCTCGGCTACTGGGGCGCGAGCGAAGGTCCCTATCTGGTGCTGCCGTTGCTCGGCCCGGCGCCGCCGCGCGATCTCGTCGGTAAGATCGCCGACTACTTCATGGATCCGCTGACGTGGGTCGCGATCAACAGCGACGAACGCTGGGTCGGACCGGTGCGCTTCACCGCCGAGCTGATCGACTTTCGCGCCCGCAATTTCGACGAGATCGACAAGATCGAGCGCGAAGCCGTCGACCTCTACGCGCGGGTACGCAGCGCCTATCGGCAGAGCCGCGCCGACGATATTCGCGATGGCAAGGGCGGGCCTCTGGTACCGGTGCCGCAGATCTCGATTACCGACGAAGGGCCGCGCAAGGTTTCGCAAGGCGACTAACGGCTGATTCGAACCATGATCAGGCGCGCTGCAACGGGCCTCGTTGGGCTATGGCTGCTGCTATCGGCGGTGGCATCCGGCGCCGCTGCCCCCAATCTCAACACCCAGGATCCGGCGAGTTTCATCCAGTCGCTCGGCGAGGAAGCGATCCAAATGCTGAGCGACAAGACGCTCAGCGAAAAGGATCGTCTCATCCAGTTCCGGACCCTGCTGCACGCCGGGTTCGACATGAAGACGATCGGGCGCTTCACGCTCGGGCGTTACAGCACGCGGGCGAGCGATGCTGAGGTCGAAGAGTTTCAACGCCTGTTCGATGAGTACGTCGTCCAAACTTATGCGTCGCGGCTCGGTCAATATTCGGGCGAGAAGCTTCAGATCGGCACCGCCCGCAAGGACGAAAGCGGCGACATCCTGGTCGGCTCGGAGATCGTGCCGCGCGAGGGGCCGCAAGTCCGGGTCGAGTGGCGGGTCCGCGGCGAACCCGGCAAGTTCAAGATCATCGACGTGATCGTCGAGGGCGTCAGCATGGCGATCACGCAGCGCTCGGAGTTCAGTGCGGTGATTCAGCGTTCGGGCGGCAAAATCGACGGCCTGATCAGCGAACTCCGCCGCAAGATTCCGTCGTCCTACTGACCCCCTCCCGCTCGCTTCGCTCGCTCCGTCCGACGTCATGGCGGGCCGGCCACAGGCCGAGTCCCGGCCATCCTCGAGCGGAGCGAGTGCTTCCGCCCAAGTGAAACGCGCGCTAGCTCCGCGCGATCGGCCGGTACTTGATCCGATGCGGCTGGTCGGCGTCGGCGCCCAGACGCCGCTTGCGGTCGGCTTCGTAGTCGGCGTAGTTGCCCTCGAACCACTCAACGTGCGAATCGCCCTCGAACGCCAGCATGTGGGTGGCGATGCGGTCGAGGAACCAGCGATCGTGCGAGATCACAAGCACGCAGCCGGCGAACGCGGTCAGCGCTTCTTCCAGCGCGCGCAGCGTGTCGACGTCGAGGTCGTTGGTCGGCTCGTCGAGCAGCAGCACGTTAGCGCCCGACTTCAGCATCTTGGCCAGATGCACGCGGTTGCGTTCGCCGCCCGATAGCTGCCCTACCTTCTTCTGCTGATCGGTGCCGCGGAAGTTGAACGCGGCGCAGTAGGCGCGGCTCGGCATCTTGCGCTTGCCGAGCTGGAGCTCGTCCGATCCGCCCGAAATTTCCTGCCACACGGTCTTGTCGGCGGCGAGCGCATCGCGGCTTTGATCGACATAGCCGAGCGCCACCGTTTCGCCGGTCTTGAGCTTGCCGCCATCAGGCTTGTCCTGACCGACGACCATGCGAAACAGCGTGGTCTTGCCGACGCCGTTGGCGCCGATGATGCCGACGATCGCGCCGGGCGGAATCCGAAACGAAAGGTCGTCGATCAGGAACCGATCGCCGAACCCTTTAACGAGGTGCTCGGCCTCGATCACCACGTCGCCCAAACGCGGACCGGGCGGCACCACGATCTGGTTCGTCGTGTTGTAACGCTCGGCGTCCTCGGCGAGCAGCGATTCGTAGGCCTGGATGCGGGCCTTGCTCTTGGCCTGGCGCGCGCGCGGGCTCGAGCGAATCCATTCGAGCTCGCGGGCGAGCGTGCGCTGGCGCGCCTCTTCGTGGCGGCCTTCCTCGATCAGCCGCTTCTCTTTCTGTTCGAGCCAGGACGAATAGTTGCCCTCCCACGGAATACCGCGGCCGCGGTCGAGTTCGAGAATCCAGCCGGCGACGTTGTCGAGGAAGTAGCGGTCGTGGGTGACCGCGACCACGGTGCCGGCGTAGTCGTGGAGGAAGCGTTCGAGCCAGGCGACCGATTCGGCGTCCAAGTGGTTGGTGGGCTCGTCCAGAAGCAACATCTCGGGCCGCTGCAGCAGGAGCCGGCACAGCGCGACGCGGCGGCGCTCGCCGCCCGAAAGCGTCGCGACCGCAGTTTCGCCGGGCGGGCAGCGGAGCGCGTCCATCGCGATCTCGACCTGGCGGTCGAGCTCCCAGGCGTTGGCGGCGTCGATCTTCTCCTGGAGCTCCGCCTGCTCGGCGAGCAGCGTATTCATTTCGTCGTCAGTGAGCGTCTCGCCCAGCTTGGCGCTCACGGCTTCGAAGCGGTCGAGCAGCGCCTTGGTTTCGGCGACGCCTTCCATGACGACGTCGCGCACGGTCTTGCCGGCGCCGAGCTGGGGCTCCTGCGGCAGGAACCCGATCTTGAGGCCGTCGGCCGCCCACGCCTCGCCGGTGTATTCGGTGTCCTCGCCGGCCATGATGCGGAGGACGGTCGATTTGCCGGCGCCGTTGATGCCGAGCACGCCGATCTTGGCGCCGGGCAGAAACGAGAGCCAGATGTCGTTGAGGACCTCGCGGCCGCCGGGGAACGCTTTCCCCAGCCCCTTCATCGTGTACACGTACTGATAAGACGCCATGGCCGCTCCGGACATTGAACCGGCCGGTTATGTAGCGGTGCCGGGCGCTGACGGCAAGCGAGGGTTCGTGATTTTTCGCGCCCGCTCTGCTATCGAAGGCGGTCCCCAGAGCCACCAGCGACCTTCATGCCCCATCTCGCGATGCTGATCGCCATGGCGTTCGGCGCTTCGTCGTTCACCGCCGGCAAGGCGGCGGTCGCCGAGCTGCCCGCGTCGGAGGTGCTCGCCGCCCGTTTCGTGATCGGCGCGCTGATCCTGTGGCTCGTGCTGATCGCGCTGCGCCAACGGTTGAAGCCCGATCGCTACGACGGCCGCGCGTTCGTGGTCGGGCTGTTCGAACCGGGCTTGGGCTCGGTGCTGGCGTTCTGGGGCCTGACGCTCACCACCGCGGTGCACGCGACGGTGCTGTTCGCCTGGTCGCCGCTGCTGCAGGCGGTGCTGGCGCGCGTGATCTTGAAGGAGCGCCTCATGCCCGAGGTGGTCGCCGGGGCGGTACTGGCGCTCGCCGGCACCGTCTGGCTGGTGTCCGACCGCCTGGACGACACGAGCGGCTCGCTCGTCGGCGGTGCGATGTGCATGGTCGGCCTCATTTCCATGTCGATCGCCCAGTTGGCGCTCCGCCGCGTCGCCCAGGCGCGCGGGCGCCCGATCGCGGCCGCTGCCTGGCAGCTGACCGGATCGGCACTCGCCGCGTTCGCGGCGATGGCGTTGATCGAGTGGCCGATCCTTGGCATCACCTGGCGCGCGAGCGCCGATGCGGACGTGTGGTTCGTGATCGTCTATCTGGCGATCTTCGTCACCGCCGCGGTGTTCGCCCTCACCAACTATGCGCTCCGGCACCTGCCGGTCGGGCTCGCCGGTCTCTACTACGTGCTCCTTGCTCCGCTCGGCGTGCCGATCGCCGTCATCTTCTTGGGCGAATCGGTATCGGCCGCCGATCTCGGCGCCATCGGCCTGATCGCGTTCGGCGTGGCGCTCCCTTCGATCACGGGCGTGCCGATGATCGCGCGGCTGATCGGCCGGGCGCGAGCGTGAGCGGGATGTTCGACGCGATCCCGCGCCGCTACCTCCCGCACCTCGCGATCCTCGCCGTCGTCGCGTTCGGTACGACCTGGGGCATCGCCGCCAAGACCGCGGTCGGAACGATGCCGGTCACCGACTTTCTCTTCATCCGCTATGTGCTTGCGACCGCGCTGATCGCGATTCCGCTGCTCGTGCGGAAGCACACGCGCAAGCCTGGACGCAGCGAACGCCAAGCGTTCGTGCTCGGCTTCTTCGATCCCGGCGCGACCACGCTGTTCGTTTTCTACGCGCTCTACTATACCGACGCCGTCAACGCGATCATCATCGCCGCCTGGCTCCCGCTGCTCGCCGCGATCGCGGCATGGTGGCTGATCGGCGAGCGGCCGTCGCTCCCGGCGGTCGCCGGCGCCGCGCTCGGCCTGATCGGGATCGTGCTGCTGGTCTCCGACGATGCCTCACAACTCAAGAGCGACTCGTTGATCGGCGACCTCCTTTGCATCGCTTGTCAGGTGACGCTCGCCGGGAGCGTCGCCCTGATGCGGCGGATCAACCAGGAGGCCGGCGACCCTTTGAGCGTCGCCGCATGGCAGATCGCCGGCGGGACCGTGACGGTCGCGGCCGCTTCGGTGATCGACAGCCTGATCGCCGGGCGCCCGTGGCTGTCGATGCCGCCGGCCGAGGGCTGGCTCCTCGTCGGCTACCTCGCGCTGTTTCTCACCGTCGGCTCGTTCTGGCTCTATAACTTCGCGCTCCGCTACCTGCCGACGGCGCGCGTCACGCTCTACGGCCTGATCAGCCCCCCGCTTGCGGTGCCCTTGACGGCAGCCGTGCTCGGCGAGTCGGTCACCTGGATCGACGCGAGCGCACTCGCGGTCGTGCTCGCCGGCGTCGCGCTGCCGATGCTGATCGCCGGGCGAAGAAGCGCGCTGCCGGCGCCATGAAGTATTTCCCGCACGCCGCGATTCTCGTCGCCGTACTCCTGTGGGCGACCTCGGTCCCGGCCGGCAAGGCGGCGGTCTCCGCTATGCCGGCTTCGGAAATCCTGATCTTCCGCTTCGGGTTGGGCGGGCTTTTGCTGTGGCTCACCCTCCTGCTCCTACGCCGCCGCGCCGAGATTTTCGCGATCGGCCGCCGCGCGTTCTGGATCGGCTTGTCGGCGCCGGCCGCGGCGACGCTCACCGCCTACTGGGGGCTTCTGCATACCAGCGCCGTGCACGCGGTGCTGATTACCGCCGGCGCCCCGGTCACGACCTCGTTGCTTGCCTGGTGGCTGCTCGCGGAGAAACCGACGCGGTGGGTGGTCGCGGGAACGGCGGTCGCCGCGGCCGGAATCCTGCTCCTCGTCTCCGACGACGATGCGGTCGGGGCGAGCCTGTGGGGCGACTTCCTTTGCTTCTTGAGCGTGCTGTTCGCCGGCTACGCACAGGTCAGCCAGCGGCGGCTCGGACTCCAGTACGGCAACGCCATCGCCGCGACCGCCTGGCAGATGACGAGCGGAACGATCGCCTGCCTGATCGTCATGATCGGCTTCGAAAGCTGGCTCGACGAGCGCGGTTGGATGGCGGTGCCGTCGACCGGCGTCTGGCTGCTGATTCTCTACCTCGCGGTGTTCGTCACGGCGCTCCCGTTCGCGCTCGCGAACTACACCTTGAGCCGGATGCCGGCCGGGCACATGGCGCTCTACACGGTCTTGATGGCCCCGCTAGGCGTGCCGGTCGCGGCCGTGGTATTGGGTGAGCCCGTTTCGCTCGTCGATATCTTGGCCCTCCTTTTCGTCACCGCGGGGGTCGCGCTGCCGGCGCTCGCCGGCCTTCGGCGCGGCGACCGCCGGGGCGATGCGATCGCGCCTTAACGACCCTACGCTCTCCGCTTCGAGTGCCGGTATCCGATGCACGTCCTCTCACACCTCGCGATTCTGACGGCGACGCTGTTTTGGGCGTCCTCCTTCGCCGCCGGCAAGGTCGGGGTCGCCGCGATGCCGGCGTCCGAGATCTTTGCGATTCGCTTCACCGTCGCCGCCCTTATCCTCTGGCCGTTCGTACTGCTGCGCGGCCGCGCTGCCGTGGCCTGGCGCAGCGTCGCCCTCCCCAGCCTCGTCCTGGGCGCGCTGTCGCCTTCGCTGGCGAGCCTCTGCTTCTACTGGGGCATGCTCACGACGTCCGCGGTCAACGCGGTGGTGATCGCGGCGCTGATGCCGCTCATGACTTCGCTCGCGGCGCGGCTCCTGATCGGTGAGAAGGTGGCGGTGCGCGTCGTCGTCGGTTCGCTGGTGGCGCTTGCCGGTATCGTCCTTCTGGTGAGCGACGACGCCGCGGCAAATGCAGGTTCGATCAAGGGCGATGCCCTCTGCGTCGCCGGGCTCGTGCTGATGTGCCTATCGCAGACCTATATGCGGCGTCTGAACCGCGACGTCGCCGATCCGCTCGCGATCACGGTCTGGCAGCTGACCGGCGGCGCGGCGATGAGCCTCGTGGTGATGGCGGGTTTCGAGAGCTGGCTCGACGCGCGCGGCTGGATGGCGGTGCCCTCGCTCGAGATGTGGCTCTTGATCGGCTACCTCACGATCTTCGTCAGCATCGCCACGTTCCTGCTCAACAACTACGGCCTGCGGCGCATGTCGGCGGCGCAGTCGAGCCTCTATTACGTGCTGATGGCGCCATTGGGCGCGCCGATCTCCTATTTCTGGCTCGGCGAATCGATCACGGCCCGCGACGCCGCGGCGATCGCGTTGGTCGCGGCTGGCGTCGCGATCCCGGTCGCGGTGATCGCGCTTCGGCGTCTCCGCGCGTCGAGCGCGGCACCGACATGAGACGCACGCGATGAGCGCCCATCTCGCGATGGTGCTGGCGGCGCTGCTGTGGGCTTCGGCCACGGTCGCGAGCAAGGCGGCGCTGCCGGTGGTGCCGTTCGCCGAGCTCGCATTCCTGCGGGTGGCGCTCGGCAGCGGCGCGCAGTGGGCGACGGTCAAGGCGTTCGGTCTTCGTTCGGTGCCGCCGCGGATCGCGCTCCGCGCCGCCGCCATCGGCGCGATCGAGCCCGGCATCGTCACCGCGATCGGCTATTGGGGCCTGTCGCAAACCTCGGCTGTCCACGCCGTCGTGATCTTCGCGCTGATGCCGATGGTGACCGCGCTCCTGGCCCGGCTGTTCATCGGCGAGGCGATCCGGCTGCCGTTGATCGTCGGCGCCGCGGTCGCGATCGCGGCGACGATCCTTCTCGTCACCGGCCGCGCCGCCGGCGCCCACGCCTCCCTCGCCGGCGATGCGTTGATCGCGACCGCGCTCCTCTTGGCCTGCGTAGGGGCGCTGGCGCTCCGCCGCAACGCCCAAGCGAACGCCGGCTCCGCGGTCGCCTCGACCGCCTACCAACTGGCGGGCGCCGCGACCTCGAGTCTGGTCATCGCCGTGGTCGCAGCCAGCGGCGCGCCGTTCGCCTGGGTCGGCGCGGCCGACACCGGCACCCTCGCCACGATCCTGTTCCTCGGCTTCGGCGTGAGCGGCCTCGCCTCGCCGATCTACAACTTCGCCTTCAAGCGGCTCGAAGCGGCGCAGGTCACGCTTTACGTCGTCCTGATCGGCCCGATCGGCGTCGCGTTGGCGTGGCTGTTCCTGGGCGAGCCGCTCAGCGCGCGCGATGTCGCCCTGATCGCGGCGACCGTCGCCGGCGTCGCGCTGCCGGCGGCGGCCGATGCCTTCGCCCGCGCCCGCGCGCGGCCGCAGTGAGAGCCGCGATGCTGCCGCATCTCGCCATGACCGGCGCCGCGCTTCTGTGGGCGTCGGCCTTCGTCGCCAGCAAAGCGGCGATCGCGACCATTCCGATCGGCGAACTCTGTCTCGTGCGCTTCGGCATCGGCGCGCTCTTTCTCTGGGCGGTCGCGCTCGCGGCCGGCGAACTGCGGGGGCTCAAGCACATCGCCGGCCGGGCGCTTGCGGTCGGCCTGTTCGAACCCGGATTCATCACCGTCGTGGTCTACTGGGGCCTCGCCCGCACCTCGGCAACCCACGGCATCGTCATCTTCGCGCTGATGCCGCTCGCGACCGCGTTTCTGGGGCGCATTTTTTTGCGCGAGTCGCTGAACCCGCTCCTGTTCGCGGGCTCGTTCCTGGCGATCGGCGGGACCGTGCTCATGGTATCGGGGACCGCGCCCGGGAGCGATGCGACGCTCATGGGCGATGGCATCATTGCCTTCGGCCTCCTCGGCGCGTGCGGCGCGATCCTGGTGCTGCGGAGGGTGACTCAGGCGCCGGCGTCGCCGCTCGCGCTGACGGCGATCCAGATGACCGGCGCCACCGCGGCCGGCCTGATCGTCGCGCTCGCCGAGAGCGGGGCAACGTTCGCGTGGGTCGGCGAGGCCTCGTTCGCGACGTTCGCAATCCTCGGCTATTTGGGCGTGCTCGTGAGCGGGGTCGCTTTCGTGTTCTATAACCTCGGCATCCGCGGGATCGAGGCGGCGCGCGTCAGCCTCTATATCGTCCTGATCACGCCCTTGGGCGTGCCGCTCGCGGCGATATTCTTGGCCGAGCCGGTCGGCTGGCGCGAGGCGGCCGCGGTCGCGATGGTGGTCGCCGGGGTCGCGCTCCCGTTCCTCGCGCATTTCGGCCGCGCCGCCCGCGCGCGGCCCCCCGCATCGTGACCGCGCCGCCCCCGCCCCGCCACCCGGCGCTGCCCCACGTCGCGCTGGTGGCGGCCGTGACGCTGTGGGCGACGATCTACGTCGCCGCCAAGGCGGCGATGACGGTGATCCCGGTTGCCGAGCTAATCTCGCTCCGCTTCACGCTGGGCGCGGGCGTCCTGTGGGCGTTCATCCTCGCGACCGGCGAGAAGGTCGAGGCGCGCGCGATCGGCTGGCGCGCGTTCGCGGTCGGACTGGTCGAACCGGGCGCGGCCTCGATGCTCACTTTCTGGGGCCTGAAACTCACCTCGGCGGTGAGCGCGACCGTGATCTTCGCGACCATTCCGGTGGTGACCGCGGCGTTGAGCTGGGTGTTCCTGCGCGAGCGGACGCCGGGCGTGGTGCTCGCGGCCTCGGCGCTGGCGCTCGCCGGCACCGCGCTCCTGGTCGCCGACGATGCCGGCGCGCTCGACACCTCGCTCGCCGGCGACCTTCTCATTCTGGGGACCCTCGTCTTCATCGTCGCGGTACAGCTCGTGCAGCGGCGGCTCGCCACCCACCACGGCAAGCCGGTGGTGGTGACCGCCTGGCAGCTCTTGGGCGCGGCGGTCGCGGGCTACGCGGTGACGCCGTTCGCGGCGCCCGAGGCCGGCGTCTTCGCCTGGGTCGCGACCGCGCCTGCGGCGACCTGGGCGACGCTCGCCTATATCGGCATCATGGTGAGCGCGGTGACGTTCGGGATCTACAACTACGCGCTCCGCTACCTCCCGGTCGCGCGCGTCAATCTCTACTACACCCTGGTCGCGCCGATCGGCGTGCCGCTGGCGGCGCTCCTCTTGGACGAGCCGGTGACTGCGCTCGATCTCGCCGCGACGCTGCTGGTCGTGGTCGCGGTGGCGCTGCCAGCGGTGCCGGAAGTGTGGCGGCGGCGTTAGTGCTTCCGTCCCGTCGTCCCGAACACCGAGGTCCTGGTCTTGGCCGCGAACAGTTCGAGCGCGATGGTGCCGGCGTGGCTGTTGCCCTGCTTGTTGAGCCCGGGCGACCATACCGCGACCGTCATCTTGCCGGGCACGACGACGACGATGCCGCCGCCGACCCCACTCTTCCCCGGCAGCCCGACCTTGAACGCGAACTCGCCCGAAGCGTCGTAGTGGCCGCAGGTCAGCATGATCGCGTTGATGCGGGTCGCCTGGTCACTCTTGACGATGCGGTCGCCGGTCAACGGATCGCGGCCATAGTTGGCGAGGTAGAGCGCGGCCCGCGACAGGTCGACACAGTTCATCTCGATCGCGCACTGCTTGAAGTAAGTCTCGAGCACGAGGTCGGGCTCGTTCTCGAGGTTGCCGAAGCTCTTCATGAAGTTGGCGAGCGCGACGTTCCGGTAGCCGGTATCGGCCTCCGACTTGGCGATGATGCGGTCGATCCGCACCTTGGGGTCGTCGGCCAGGGTCTGCACGAACTGGAGGATGTTGCCGGCGGGGTCGTTGTGGCGCGCGCGCTTGGCGGCCGAGACGATCACGTCGGCGACCACGATCGCGCCGGCGTTGATGAAGGGGTTGCGCGGAATCCCATCCTCGCGCTCGAGTTGCACGAGCGAATTGAACGGATTACCGGACGGCTCGCGACCCAGCCGCTTCCAGAGCCCGTCGCCCACTTCGCGGAGCGCCAGCGTCAGCGTGAACAGCTTGGAGACGCTCTGGATCGAGAACGGCACCTTAGCGTCGCCCGCGTGGAAGGTTTCGCCGATCACCGTCGTCACCGCGATCCCGAACTTGTGAGGATCAGCTTTGGCGAGCGCGGGGATATAGTCGGCGACCTTGGCGACGCCGAGCTCGGGTTTGATCTCGTGAACGATGTCGTTGAGAACCTTCTTGAGGTCCATGCCGTGCTCCCCGTGCTGGCGTCGTCGCGTCGGCGCCAACGCTACAGGAAATGCGGCCCATATTCACGTGGAGCGGCCGAAACGCCCCTGCTAGGCTCGGCCTCACCCGCGATCCGTAAAGGAACCCCCCCATGCGCGCCCTCGCCCTCACCGCCGTCCTCGCGGCGTTCGCCCTCGCCGGTCCGGCGCTCGCGCAGAGCGGACCGAAGCCGGCGACGCCCAAATCCGACAAGCCGGCGGCCGCCAGGCCGGCACCCGGCGACAACCTGGTGGTCGCGGTCGTCAACGGCGATGAGATCCGCTTCAGCGAACTCGCCCAGTATCACGCCGCGCTGCCGCCGCAGTACCGGCAGATTCCGCTGCCGCAGATATTCGACGAGCTGGTGAGCGCCGTGGTCGACCGCCGCATCATCATCCAGGCGGCCAAGAAGGCGAACGTCGAGGGCGACGCCGAGGTCAAGCGGCGGGTTGCGTTTGCAGTCGAGAACGTCCTGCAGGAGGCTTACGTCAACAAGATCCTGACCGACCAGTTGACTGACGAGCGCTTGAAAGACTCCTACGCGCGCATGATCAAGTCGGTGCCGCCGCGCGAGGAAGTCCACGCCCGCCACATCCTGGTCGAGAGCGAAGACGCGGCCAAAAAGCTGATCGCCGATCTCGACAAGGGTGCCGATTTCGTGACGCTCGCCAAGGAGAAGTCGAAGGGGCCGTCGTCGGGCACCGGCGGCGACCTAGGCTACTTCCAGCGCGAGCAGATGCTGCCCGAGTTCTCGCAAGTCGCGTTCGCACTCGACAAGGGCGCCTACACCAAGACCCCGGTCAAGACCAAGTACGGTTGGCACGTGATCAAGGTCGAGGACAAACGCTCCTCGCCGCCGCCCTCGTTCGAAGAGAGCAAGGACGAGATCCGCGCGCAGGAGAGCCAGATCGTGGTCGGCGAAGCGATCGACAGCCTGCGCAAGGGCGCGACCATCAAGCGCTTCAATCCCGACGGCAGCGAAGCGGCACCGAAGAAGAACTGACGTCGCGCGGGCCACCCCTCCCTACCCTCCCCCTGCTACGCAGGGGGAGGAAGCGAGCGGAGCGAACCGGAGGGCGCGCGTCGCGCGCCGAGCGAAGAAATATGATCTAGGGCTCGCCCGCGGACGCTGGCGGAGCAGCGACGGTCGTCGGAATCTCGGCGACCGGGTCTTCGTCGAGCCAGCCGGCAGCAGCGTCGTAAAAACGTGCGCTCTCGCCCATCTGATCGGCGAGAGTCGGATTCTGTTCGGCAACGCTGCGGAAAAAATCGGCCGCGTCGCGGAGCAGTTGGGTGGCGAAGGCGGCCCGGGTCGGCATCGTGGCGGAGACGTTCGGAGAGGACGGGGCGTCGGCGTCGCTGGTGGAAGCCCGTCGATATCGATTCGGCTAGACCGTGCCCTCGCGCTGCGCGCGCTTGCGGGCGAGCTTGTGGGCACGGCGGATCGCTTCGGTCTTCTCGCGGGCGCGCTTCTCCGAGGGCTTCTCGTAGGCGCGGCGGCGCTTCATTTCACGGAATAGCCCCTCGCGCTGCATCTTCTTTTTGAGCGCGCGCAGAGCTTGGTCGACGTTGTTGTCGCGTACGAATACCTGGACCAGGGGCGTCTCTCCATTTTTTCGGTGGAAACAACGGTTTAGGACCGTCGAAGCCGGCAAGAGATACGGGCGGGCGAGCCCCAGCGCAAGGGAAAACTTGTAATCACCTCTTGCCCTAGATCGGGCCCGCACCCCACCCCCAAGCCCTTGCGCCATCACGTCGCATAGGCCGGATCGAGCGTATCGGCGAGCCGCCTGAGCGCCGGCCATTCCTCATCGCCGGTCAGCCCGTTGCCTTCGATTTGGCGCGCGATCTCGCGGCATACTTCGGGCGCCGGGGTGGTGAGCGCGGCGCCGCTCGCCTGCGCCTTCACCTGAATCTGGCAGGCGAGGTCGAGGTAGTACATCAGCACCATCGCCTCGGCGACCGACCGGCCAGCGGTCAAGAGCCCGTGGTGGCGGAGGATCATGCCGCGCGCCGCGCCGCCCAGATCACGCTTGAGCCGCACCCGTTCCTCGGACGCGAGCGCGATCCCTTCGTAGGCGTGGTAGGCGAGTCGGTCGTAGAAGCGGAGCGCGTGCTGGCTCAAGGGCAGGAGGCCGTCCTTTTGCGCGGCGATCGTCATGCCGGCGATGGTGTGGCTGTGGTGAACGGCGTGAACGTCGGGCCGCGCTTCGTAGACGGCGCCGTGGATGTTGATGCCGGCCTGATCGGCCGGGAGCGGTGCCGCGTCGCGCCGCTCGCCCGCGACGCTCACCTTGATCAGGTTGGACGCCGTCACCTCGGAAAAGCGGATCGCCGCCGGTTTGACCAAAAACTCGTCCGGCGCTCCCGGCACCCGTGCCGAGATGTGGTTCCGGATCATCTCCTCCATCCCGAAATGGGCGGAGAGCCGGTAGGCGGCGGCCAAGTCGACGCGTACGGCCCACTCGGGCGCGGCGACGCGGCCGTGGAGCGGCGGGAACGCGAACTTGAGATCGTCGGGGCGGTTGGGCGTCATACGTGGGTATCGTCGGCGGCATGCTATCGCGCGGTCGGCACCGGGGCTAGCGCGCGCCATCGCTGAACGGCACGAGCACGGCGGCGAGCGTCGCGTTGACGGGCGTGGCGACCCCGCTCTCGGCGCCCATGCGCGCGACCGCGCCGGCGAGCCACGGCAGCTCGAGTTTTTTCCCGGCCTCGAGGTCTTGCAACATCGAGGCCTTCTGGCCGGCCGGCATGTTGTCGAGCACGCCGACGTGCCGGTCGAGGAGATCGGCGGGAAGCGCGATGCCGCGGGCGCGGGCGAGCGCGTAGGTCTCGGTCATCGACGCACGGAACGCAGCGCGGAGCTCGGGCGTTCGCGCGATGCGGTCGGTCGTCGCCCGCGCCGCCGCGCCGACGCCCGAGAGCGCCACCAAGAACACGAACTTCGCCCACAACACCCGGACGATGCCGTCCGGAATGTGGCTGTCGATCCCGGCTGCCTTGAATGCCGCGAGCACGGCTTCGGCGCCCGGATCGCGCTTGCCGTCGAGCGGGCCGAACACGAAGCGGGCAAGCGTGCTGAAATGGCGGACGACGCCGGGACTCGCGACCTCGGCGCCGATATAGGCGCTGCCCGGCAGCACCCGCGCCGCCGCCGCGTGGCGCGCGAGCAAAACGTGGCTCTCGACCCCGTTTTGGAACGAGATGACCCGGGTTTCGGCGCCGATCGCGGCGCGCGCCGCCGCCATCCCGGTGTCGGTATCGCCCAACTTGACCGTCACCAGCGCGGCATCGACCGGCGCCTCGCCGACCAAGGTTTCGCGCGCCTCGACCCGGACCGTCGCGTCGCCGAGCGGGCTCAGGAGCTCGAGCCCGTCGCGCTCGATCGCGGCACGGTGCGCACCGCGCGCCACGCACACGACGTCGTTTCCCGCCGCCGCCAGCCGTGCCGCCAGGTAACCCCCGACCGCACCGGTCCCGATGATCGCGAACCGCATCTTTCCCAACCCCTACCGTATGTAACCGGCTCCGGTTCTAGGCGACCCGAACGCCGCCGTCCACGGCCACCGCCCTCCGTGCTAGCTTCGCCGCCGAATCGCAAGCCTTCATGTCCTCCCCTGCCCCTCTCATCTTCGTCGTCGCCGGCGAGTCGTCCGGCGACAATCTGGGCGGGCGCCTGCTCGGCGCGCTCAAGCGGCTGACCGGAGGTCGGGTCCGGTTCGCCGGAATCGGCGGGCCGGCGATGACGGCGCAAGGGCTCGCGAGCCTGTTTCCCATGCGCGAGCTCGCGCTGATTGGGTTGGCCGAAATCCTCCCGCATTTGCCGCGCCTGATCCGCCGGCTCGGCGAGACCGTCGCCGCGGTGCACGCGGCGCGGCCGGCGGTCGTGGTTACGATCGATTCGCCCGGCTTCAACTTTCGCCTCGCCAAGCGGCTCCGCCCGCTCGGGATTCCGGTCGTCCACTATGTCGCGCCGCAGCTGTGGGCGTGGAAGGCCGAGCGCGGCCACCGATTGAAGCACCTGATCGATCACATGCTGGTGCTGCTCCCGTTCGAGCCGGCGTTCTTCGCGCCGTTCGGCGTGCCGTGCACGTTCGTCGGGCATTCGATCCTCGAGTCCGGCGCCGATCGCGGCGACGCCGCCCGTTTCCGCGCCCACCATCGGCTCGAGTCCGCGCAACCGCTAATCGTCTTGATGCCGGGAAGCCGGGCCGGCGAGGTCCGCCGCCTGCTCCCGGTCTTCGGCGCCGCGCTCGCAGCGCTCGCCCCGCGATTTCCCGGCCTCGCCGCGGCGATCCCGACGGTCGAAGCGAGCGCGGATATCGTGCGCGATCTGGTCCGGCCGTGGCCCTTTGCCGCGATCCCAGTCGCCGACACCGCGGAAAAATTCGACGCCTTCGCCGCCGCGACCGCCGCCCTCACCAAATCGGGCACCTCGACGCTCGAACTCGCGCTGGCCGGCGTGCCGATGGCGGTCGCTTACCGCGTGAGCGCGCTGAGCGCGTTTCTGATCCGGCGCTGGCTCACGGTCGAGCGTGTCGCCATGGTTAATCTTCTGGTCGAGCGCGAGGTCGTTCCGGAACTGCTGCAGGACCGCTGCACGCCGGACGCGATCGCCGCGGCGCTGGCGCCGCTGATCGCGGACGCCGGCGCACGCGAGCTCCAGCGCGCCGGACTGGCCCAAGCCATCGCCAAGCTCGGCGGACGCGAACCGCCGCCGAGCGAGCGCGCGGCCCGCGCGGTGCTCGATTTTCTCGAGGAAAAAGCGACCGGCTAGGCGCGGGCGCGGGCGACGAAGGCGGCGTGCTCCTTGAGCGCGTCGTTCACCTTGATCGCGCCCTCGAGCGCGCGCAGGCCGTCTTCGCCCGACACCAGCGGCGGCGTGCCGCCCTGGATCGCGGCGATGAACGAGGCGATTTCGGCCGCCAACGGGTCGCCGTCCTCGTAGACGCGATCCGCGATCTCGACATTGGGAATGCCGGGCGCGAGCTCGCCGGCTTTCTTGCGGATGACCCGGATCGTGCGCTGGTCGAAGTCGACGGTGAGATAAGCGTCGTCCTGGAAGATCCGCATCTTGCGCTCGGTCTTCAGGCTGATCCGGCTCGCGGTCATGGTCGCGACGCAGCCGGTCGCGAATTTGAGCCGGGCGTTGGCGATGTCCTCGGAGCTCGAAATCACGGCGGCGCCGGCGGCATCGACCGCCACCAGCGGGGCATCGACCAGCGCGGCGATGAGGTCGAGATCGTGCACCATCAGGTCGAGAATGACGTTGACGTCGGTGCCGCGCGGTTTGAACGGGGCGATGCGGACGGCGTCGATGAAAAGCGGGCGGCCGAGCTTCTCCTTGAGCGCCGCGACGACGCCGTAGAACCGCGGCAAGTGCCCGACCTGCAGCACCACGCCGCGTGCCGCGGCGAGCGTGATCAGGCGGTGGGCGGCCGGGAGATCGTGCGCGATCGGCTTCTCGACCAGCACGTGCTTTCCGGCGGCGAGGAACGCAGCCGCGACCTCTTCGTGCGCGACCGTCGGCACGGTGACGGAAACGGCATCGACCTCGCCCGCCAGCGACCGATAGTCGGTCGTCCAACGCACCCCGTGCTTGGCGGCGATCGTCTGAGCGCGCGCCGGGTCACGGTCGGCGACCGCGACGAGTTCGGCGGTCGCGAGCGCGGCCACCTTGTCGGCGTGATAGGCGCCGAAATGGCCGACGCCCACGACCGCTACGCGTACGCGCCCGTTCATTCCATCACTCGAATGGCGCGACCGGCAGCGGTGTGTTGGCGCGCGCCGGCGGCAGCAGCCGGCTCCGAGCGAGCGGCGTGTGCGACCGCGCCGCCGGCAGCAACCGACTCTGCGGCAGCGGAGTCAGCCCGAACGCCGTGCCCCGCCTCGCGTCGAGCAAGCACGGTCCCGCGGCCGGCGTCAAACACGCCGCATACGCCGCGACGACGATCGGCGTCGGATTAGGCGAGAAAGGGACGGCTGAGCGCCGCGCTCTGCGCCGTGCCCGGCTTCTTGCGGTCGGTCTTGGGTGCGCTCGACTTCTTGGTCTTGTCCTTATCCTTGGCCATGTCCTTCTTGGCCTTGCCCGCTTCGGCCGCTTTCTTCATGCAGGCGTCCTTGTCGGCACCCTGAAGCGCTTTGCACTCGTCCTTGGCCTCTTTCTTGGCGGCCTTCGTTTCCTTCTTTGCGCCTTGCTTTTCGGCCGCCTTCTCCTTGGCCGCTGCCGCTTTTTGCTGGCCGGGCGCCTGCTGCGATTGGCCCTGGGCGTAGCCATCGCTCGCTGCCAGCGCCAATCCAATCACGGCCGCCACCGCTGCCATCCACACCGTCTTCAAACCGCGCATGAAATTCTCCTTTGCTGGACAAGGGGCGAGGCCCCGTCCGGTCCACGATTCTTACTACCAATCCCGGATCAAGTCACCGCGCCACGACCGTTTGGTGCGTGGCCGGCACGAGGCATCACAAGTCCTGCCGGTGCATCAGGGTCCTGATCGCGGCTGGAATATCGGCTTCCGAGAAGCGCCGCTGCTGGGTCTTGTCGAGGGTGAAGCCGATGATGTCGGCGAGTTCATCGCCACTCAGCTCGATTTGATATCCGAGGTCGCGTTTCTGCAGCGCGATCATCGCCTCGGCGCCGCGCAGCATACGGGCGGCGAACTCGAACGGGTTGACCAGGACCGGCGAAGCCGAAGCGTCGAGCGGCGCGCCGATGCGGCCGCCAATGCCGTTGATTTCGTGGCAGATGACGCAGCCCTTGGCGGCGAACAGCGTTCGCCCGCGCTCGGCGTTGACGAGGGGAAAGACCATGACCGGTCCGGTGAAGGGCTGTTGGCCGAGACCTTGGCGCGGCGTCTGCTGGGCGAATCCGGTGGCGACCAGCGCACCACAAGCCGCCGCCGCGACTGCTGCCGCCGCCACGACACGCCACCCACGCGAACCCAGCCTCGCCATCGACCGATCTCCCGATCGGTCGAACGCTATGCGGGCGCGGCGCTGCCGGCCTTAACGTCGATCAATCGTCGGCGCTAGGGCCGCACCAGCCGATAGTGCATGACGCCCCACTCGCGGCCGTCGGCAAAGGCGAAAAGCTCGGCGACGGCCAGGAAGAACATGCGCCAGCGCTGCAGCCACCGCGCCGCGTCACCGCCATAGGTGTCAGCGAGGATCGGCAGGACGCGGTCGCGGTAGCGATCGAGATTCGCGAGCCAGGCTTCGGCGGTCCGTGCGTAATGGGTGCCGTCCCAGCGCCACGCCTCGACAACGCGCAGAATGCCGGCGAATCGGTTGAGCAGATTGTCGCTCGGCATGATGCCGCCGGTGAAAAAATAGCGGCCCATCCAGTTGCCGGCGCCAGCGGTCTCGAAGCGGTAGGGACTATGGCGATGCGCGAACACGTGGATGAAAGCGGCGCCGTCGGCCGCGAGCCAATCGGCGACGCGCCGCAGCAACGCGTCCCAATTGCTCATGTGCTCGAACATTTCGACCGACACCACGCGGTCGAAGCGGCGGCCGGGATCGAACTTATTCATGTCAGCGGTGACGACCGTGACATTGGCGAAGCCGCGCGCGGCAGCCGCGGCCTCGATATGCAGCCGTTGCGATACCGAGTTCGAGATCGCCGTGATGCGGCTCTCTGGATAGCGCTCCGCCATCCACAAGGTGAGCGAGCCCCAGCCGCAGCCCAGTTCGAGCACGTCCTGGCCGTCGGCCAAGGCGGCATGCGCGCAGGTCTGGCTGAGCGCCGCGTCCTCGGCGGCGGCGAGATCGGCGACCCCGGCCGGGTAGTAGCAGGACGAGTATTTGCGCCGCGGCCCCAGCACCAACGCAAAAAAAGCCGCCTGTACCTCGTAGTGCTGCTGGTTGGCATCGGCGGTCGCGACCGCGATCGGAAAGTCGGACATTCGCGCCGCGAACGCGGCCTCGGCGGCGCCGACAGCCGGCAGTTGCCGCAGGCGATTGCGCAGCATCGCGCGGATCGCGAGGCGTAGACCGGGATCGGGAATCAGGCCGCGCTCGGCGAGATCGATACCGAAATCGAGCAGCGTCATGCGCGGGTTACGGCCGCCGCACCGGTCCGGGGAAGAACGCGTTGGTACGCGCCTGATAGGCGCGGTAGGCCTCGCCCAGCGACGCGAGCAGATGGCGTTCGGTCGGCGGAATCCCGGTCATACGGTTGACGATCACGTACATCGCGAGCGGACCGGCCAACGTCAACCACGCCCACGCGTAGCCGAATCCGCCCGCCGCGGCGATCGCGACATACGCGAACCAGTGCAGCCACTCGAAGAAATAGTTGGGGTGGCGCGAAAAGCGCCAGAGGCCGCGATCGCACACCTGGCCGCGGTTCGCCGGGTCGGCCTTGAACCGTTCGAGGGTGCGGTCGGAGGCGGCCTCACCGCCGACGGCGATCAACCAGATCGCGAGGCCAAGAGCGTCCGTCCAGGTCAAGGCCGGCGTCGGATTGCGGGCGGCAACCATCATCAGGGTGCCGAATATCAACGCGAACACGGCGTTGAACTGGAATACCGAGAACATCTTGGCATCGGCGCGGGCACCGTGCTGCTCGCGATAAGCCCGGTAGCGCGGGTCCTCACCGCGGCCCCGGTTGCGGGCCAGGATGTAGTAGCCGAGCCGCGCCGACCACAGCGCCGCTATCGCCGCGACCAGCCATTGGCGCGGCGCGTAGCTCGCCGCTTCCTCGATCGGCACCAGCGCCAGCCACACGCCGGTGAGGCCGGTCCCGAACGACCATGCGATATCGACAACGCCGGCATCGCCGGTACGTTTCTGCCGCAGCCACAACCCCGTCATGATGGGGACGAGCGCGACGAAGGCGACGACGAGGGCGGCGAAAATTGTCACGGGGAGGGGAATGGGGCGGTCGTTGTATACTGGCATTCTAATGAGCTTGCAGAAGCAGGGCGACTGCCGTTTCAAAGTGCGGTTTGGCCGCGCGGTCGCGCTCGTCGCGGTCGCGATGGTCGTGGCAACGACGCCTGGCCGCGCCCAGGACGCAGCCGCCTACTTGACCGACGCGTTGGCGCGCACCCCGGCCGGGTTCGAGCGCTGGATCGAGCGCGTTGACCGCGCCCCATGCGCGGTGCGCCGCCACGAAGCCGCCCTCGTGCTGGCCGAGGCCCAAGCGAATGGGCTGTACGCGCTGAGCACCGAGCAACGAAGGTTCCGCGAGCGCTTCGCCGCCTACCTCGACGACCCGGCCGGTCCTGGCCGCACCGCCACGGTCGGCACGAGCTACCGGCTGTGGCTGTTGCTGCAGTCGGTCGGCATGCTGGTCGATCGTCGCCAATACGATCCGCGGCTGCCGTTCGAGGCGGCGGCCGCCTACGCCGAACTGAGCGAGGCGCTGGCCGCGCGCGAGAACGGCGCCGCCGAGACCATGCTGCGTGCGTTCTGGCGCTGGTCGGGGCGGCTCAAACCGGGCGAGGCCGAGCGTTTTGCCGAAAGTGCGCCGGCGGTGTTCGCCGCGCTCGACCGGCTCGATCGCGTTGCCGGACGGATCAAGCTCGCGGCGGTCGGCGTGTGCGATTGACGTTGGGAGGCGGACGATGACGTTGACGATCTCGCGCTTGTCGGGCGCATTCGGGGCGGAGGTGCGGGGCGTCGACCTCGCCCACGGCCTCGGCGACAACCTGTTCCAGACTCTCAAACAATCGTGGCTCGACCACGACGGCGTCATAGTGGTGCGCGACCAGCATCGATTGACGCCGACCCAGCACGTCGACCTCGCCAGCCGGTTCGGCGAGCTGCTCGACCCCGATACGCCCGATCACCGCCTCGCCGGCCATCCGTTGATCTATCGTGTGTCGTACCCGGTCGAAGACGCCCCCAAGCCGCGCGAGTTCGTCGACACCGGGAACGCCTGGCACGCCGACTATGCCGACGCCGGAACCTGGTCGGGCGTGTCGATCCTGCATGTGATCGAGATGCCGCCTAAGGGCGGCGACATCTTTTTCGCCGACCTCTACGCCGCGTACGACGCGCTGTCGCCGGCCATGCAACAGATGCTGGCACCGCTCGCGGCCGTGCATTCCTCGGCCGCCCACGTCAGGCATCGCGACGGCAAACCGGGATCGGTCCACCCGATCGTCCGCACTCACCCCGAGACCGGCCGCAAGCTCTTGTTCGTATCGCCTGGCTTCACGACCGCGATCGTCGGCCTGAACGCGAAGGAGAGCGACTCCCTGCTCGGGTTCCTCAAAGACCACGTCACCCAGCCGGCCTTCATCCTCCGCCACCGCTGGATTGCCGGCGATCTCGTGTTCTGGGACAACCGCTGCAACCTCCACAACGCGATGGGCGACTACGCCGGCGGCGGTCGCGTCACCTTCCATCGCGTCAGCGTGCGCGGCTAGCGATCGGGCCAGGAGCTATCGGATGGGTCCTGAAATCAAACGTCTCGCCGGCTCGTTCGGCGCCGAGGTAAGCGGCATCGACTTGAACGACGAAATCGGCGCCAACCTGTTCCGTACCCGGGTGCGTCAGCCGCTTGCGCCGACCTCGGGCCGGCCCGACGCGCGCGCCGTCGAACCGCTGGTGCGGACCCAAACCGAAACCGAGCGCAAGTCGCTCGACGTCAGCCAGGGCTACACCACGAGTATCGTCGGACTCGCGCCCGCCGAGAGCCAGATTCTTTGCGACCACGTGTCGCTGCCGGCTGCCGGCGGCGGCCGGGCCGCGTTCAACCGGGTAACCGCGCGCGGCGGGCGCCCGCCGAGGGGGTCGTCATGACGCGCGTCAGCCTGTTCATCGCCTATAAGACGCACCCGGGAAAACGCGCCGACTTGCTGCGCGCGATGGAGAAGTACGTGAAGCCCGAGGTCGACAAAAACCCCGGCGTGCTCGCGTTCTTCATCTGCACCGACGACAAAGACCCCGACACGGTGCGGCTGTTCGAACTCTATGCAGACCGCGCGGCGATCGATGCGGTCGGCAAAGCCCCGTGGCTCGCCGCCTATAACGCCGCGATCAAGCCGTTGTTGGCGCAGCCGGGCGAGGTCGCGTTCGCGACCCAATCCTGGCAGAAGAGCGGCTAACGTCCGACGTCTTGCCGCAGCACCGGTACGGGCGCACAATTACCGCACGCGGTCGTTCGGCCGCCCAGGGAGGAAACACATGACATTCATGCGACGATCGATCGTCGGCGCGCTTGGCGTAGTGACGGGGTTGGCACTACAAGCGGGCGTGGCGACGGCACAAGTGCCGACAGCCGGTCTCTCGAGCTTCCCCGGCCCCTCGATCAGCGCCCACCCGATGGCGATCATCAAGGCGGAGAAACTCGACGACAAGAATGGCTGGAACCTCGACTGGCAGATCCGTACTACTTTCACGCCGTGGATCAACGACTACTTGTCCGGCGCCTACCATGGGCTCCACTTCTCCGGCATCAACTACCTCGTCACCAACTACAACAAGGGCGCGCCGGTCCGGATCGTCGGCGCAAGCGCCGCCTATCCGTGGCCGCTAATCGTCAAGGCCGACGCCGGGGTCAATTCGCTCAAGGATCTCAAGGGCAAGAAGGTCGGCGTTCCGAAGGCTTCGTATATCTGGGCCTACCTGCGGGCGATCATGGTACGCGACGGGCTCGACCCCGAAAAGGACCTGAAGGTCGACAATATCGACATCATCCAGGCGATCCAGCTGGTCGAGCGCGGCGACTTCGACGCGGCGATGCCGCTCGTCGAGCACACCATTGCGCTCGAGAAGAGCCAGCCGGGCAAGTACAAGGTGCTGATGTTCCCGGACCAGGAAGTCGCCAAGATGCTCGGGCGCGAGCGCATGTACCAGGTGCTTACCATGCGCGCCGATTGGCTCGCGGCCAACAAGGGCGGCGGCGCCAAGGTGCTGAAGACGCTGGCCGAAGCCCAAGCGTTCGTCGACAGGGACGTCGCGGCCGCGATCAAAGTGCTGGAGCCGAAGACGGCGGTGAGCGGCGGCCAAGGGTCGGGCGGCGCCGCACTCGAGCCATACATCATCGAGGCGATGTACAAGAACGGCTTCCACGGCCGAAAAATGTCGTGGTACGGCATCCCGGCGAAAGACATCCTCAGCCAACTCAAAGCCGAGATGAAGCTTTACTTGGACGCCGGCATGATCGACAAGCTGCCCGATGACGGCATCTTCCACATCGAATAGCGAACAGCGTTAACGACGGCGGGTGCGGCGGCGCGGTTTCCGACCGGCAGGAGCCGCCCGCCGTCGCCTCGGTTTGCCGAGGTCGGCGACGATCTCGATCTCCATAAGCCAGGCCGGATTCGGCATCGCTTGGACGATCATGCCGGTCACCGCTTGGTCGTCGCTCGTCATGTACTGAGCACGCACCTTTCGGTAGGCGAGTAGTTGGCTGCGGTCGGTAAAATAGACGTTGATCTTGACCACGTCGGCAAAACTGCCGCCGGCTTCGGCGAGCACGCCCTTGAGGTTCTCGAACACTTGGACGAGCTGGACCTCAGGATTATCGGCCCCAACGGACTCGTCAGCCGCGTTCTTGGCGACCTGACCCGAGACGAACAGCAGTCCGCCATGGGTCAGCACCCCGTGGACGTAACCCTGCGTCGGGTGGACCGCACGCGGCCGAATGATCCGTTTAGGCATGGGCGCGACCTCGCTCGGCGCGCGGCCACACGCGCGGGAATACGGGATGACGCGGATCGTCGGGAAAGGGGTCGCCGTGCTTGAGGCCCGCGTCGACCGGCGGTTTGATCACGAGTTTGGTCTTGCGTTCGTAATAGACCGCGTCGTCGCCGGCAAAGCGGTAACCGATCGCGCGTCGACGGTTGGCGGTCGCATTGCCGGGCGCGCCATGCGCGATGCGCAGGTTCGAGACGATCGCATCGCCCGGCACCGTCTCGAACCAGACGATATCGTAACGGTCGCGGTTGGCGCTGATGTCGGGGAGCGGCGGGCGGTGGCGGCCCTCGTCCTCGCCGCCGGCGATCCCGGCGTCGCCCTTGAGATAGCCGTGCTTGTCCGGATCGCCCGCCGTCACCGCGCGGTGGAGTGGCCAGCGATGCGAACCGCGCACCCATTCGACCGCGCCGCTTTCGTACGTCACGTGGTCGAGCGGCAGCCAAATCCCGCACGTCTGGGTGCCGTCGAGGTTGATCGCGGGCTGGTCCTGGTGCCAGATCGTCGGCGTCGAGGTGTGCGGCTCCTTGACCAGCAAGAAGTCGAACACGAGGTTAGCGCAGCGCGACCGCATCATGCGCGCGGCGAGCGACGCCACCGGCGAATCGAACGCGAGCGCACGAAAGTCGGCGCTGAAGCGCCACAGCCAATTGTCGTAGACGAAACGGCCGCTGTCGCCGGCGCGGCCAAGATCGGCACCGTGGACCGAAGGGTGCGCGAGTACCCAATCGAGCGCGGTACGCATACGCATCACCCAGTCCTGGTCGAGCACCCCGGCCAAGCAAACGACACCGTCGCGCTCGAATGCATCGACCTCGGCATCGGTAATGGGCCGTAGCGGCGCGCGGTTCATGGCGCAACCCTCCCGTCCGTCTCGCCTCTCGCGATCATACACCGCTTTTGGTAGAACGCGTCGCCGGTGACGATTGGAAGAGTCCATGGATTCGATGTGCTGCAATGGCAAAGTCGCCTTCGACTCCGGCGCCGGCATCGGCAACGCCGCCGCCAAACGGATCGCGGCCGAGGGCGGCGCGGTGGTGTACGGCCTCCTCGACGAAGGCAAGCGGCCGGCGATGGGCAACCTCGAAGGCTCCCTCGGCCCAGGCGTTTGCGACCGTTGAGTCACTTGGTGTGACCCAACGTTCGCTCTCCCTCGACGCGCTCCGCCGATTCGCTGTGGCGCGCTCCATGTTCACGCCCACAACGCTTGCGCGAGCCATCGATAGACTCGGCTTTGTCCAAGCCGATCCGATCCGCGCACCCGCGCGTGCCCAGGACCTCACCTTACGCCATCGCGTGCGCGCATATCGCGCCGGCGATCTCGAGCGCCGCTACCCGGGACTCGCGATCGAAGAGGATTTCTTCGTCAATTACGGGTTCTTGCCGCGCGACACGCAGGCGCTCATGCACCCGCGCACGCCGCGAACCAAATGGCCGGAGTCGCGCCAGGACAAGGCCGCCGCTGTGCTACCGTTCATCCGCGCCCGCGGCGTGGTGTATCCGCGCGACGTCGATGCGCATTTCCAGCACGGGAAGGTGAGCAATTGGTTCGGCGGCTCGACCAATGCCAGCACGCAGTTGCTCGACGAGATGCACTATCGTGGCCTCGTGCGCGTCGCTACGCGTGTGAACGGCACGCGCCTCTATGCCGCGCGCGAGGCCACGCCGGGACCCGCCGATCCGCAACAAGCCATGGATACGCTCGTCAACGTTATCGTGCGGAAGTACGCCCCTCTGCCAGACCGTTCCTTGGCCGAGCTCGTGAGCCGGCTCCGTCGCGGCGCGCCGCAGTGGGCGAACCAATGCCGCGCGGCGCTCGAGCGAGCGCATCACAAACTTCCATCGGCCGACGTCGACGGTATCCGTTGGTTCTGGCCCGCCGGCGAGAACCCGCGCGCGGCGACATGGGCCTCAGATAGCGGCAGCGGCGACGTGGTGCGGCTGCTGGCGCCGTTCGACCCCATCGTTTGGGATCGCCGGCGTTTCGAGATCTTGTGGCGCTGGAACTACCGGTTCGAAGCCTACACGCCGGCCGCCAAACGCGTGCGTGGCTACTATACGCTGCCGCTTCTCTGGCGTGACGCCGCCATCGGTTGGGCGAATCTTTCGATTGCCGACACCCGTCTGCAGGCTCAGCTCGGCTACGTGACCGGAAGGGCGCCGCATGGGCGGGCGTTCAAGCGCGCGCTCGACGAAGAACTTCATCGCTTCGAGCGGTTTCTGAGTCTGGTGTGAGAGCCGCGACCGGAGGCCCATCTCAGTCTTCGCCGCCGCGCGTGGCGGGAAATCGGCCGCGCTCGTAGTTCTCCCCGATCGACATCGCGCAGATCCGCGAAAGGTGGACATAAGGCAAGCCGGTTTCTTCGGCCCACGCGTTGAACTGGGCTTGAATCTTCGCGAGGTCGCGCTTGGACTTGGGTTCTTCGGCTATGTCGAGCCCGGCATCGCGCAGACACGCGACGACATCTTTCGACGTGACGAAACCGTCCCACCCGAGGAACCGGAGCAGTAGCTGACCCGAATTGCCGCCGAGGCGGTTGCCGCGCTTGGCCAGAAGCTCGAGCAGACCAACCTCGTCGGACGAAGGCCATGGGGCCAGGATCTTGCCGAAGCTGCCATGCTCTTTGGCGATCTCGCGCACGAACGCCGCATTTTCTCGCACCGACATGATCTTGGCGGCATTGCGGACGATGCGGGTGTCCTTGACCAGAGCGTCCCAGTAACGATCGGGTTTCGACGCGAGTATCTCAGGCTTGAATCCGAAGAACGCCGCTTCGAAGCCAGACCACTTCGCTTCGATCACGCTCCACACGAAACCGGCTGAGAAGACGCGCTTGGTCATCTCGGCGAGCACGCGATCGTCGCCGAGTTTGGCCAGTGCCTTCGGGTTCGGCGGCTTCGGCAATAGCGCCGCGAGAGCCTTGGGACCGCCTTTGCGCTGTTCCGCGCGAGCGCGGATGGTCTTGAACGATGCCATGTACGCCTCCAGCTTCGCCCCTTCCCCTCGCGATCGTACACCGTTTAGGGTGGATCACGTCGCCAGCAGCGATCGGAGCGGACCATGGATTCCACGCGGTTCAAAAACAAAGTCGTCTTCGTCTCGGGCGCCGGTTCCGGCATCGGCAACGCCGCCGCCAAGCGGATCACCGCCGAAGGCGGCATGGTCGTGTGCGGCCTCTTGGACGAGAGCCAGCGGCCGGCGATCGGCAACCTCGACGGCCACGTTATCGATGTGGCGCGGGCCGAGAGCTGGGACGAGGTGCTCGGCCGAATCGTCGCCCGCCACGGCGGGCTCGATGCGCTGGTGAACTGCGCCGCGATCTTAAGGAGCGGCGCGATCGAAGAGACCGCGCTCGCGACCTGGGACGAGGTCATCGCCGTCAACCTGACCGGCTCGTTTCTCGGCTGCCAGAAGGCGTGGCCGCATTTGAAACGACGGGGCGGCGGCGCGATCGTCAACCTTTCGTCCTTGAACGGCATCCGCGGGCTCGCCCGCGCCGTCGCCTATGCGACGTCCAAGGGCGGGATCGTCGCCATGACGATGACGCTCGCGCTCGAGGGCGCACGCGACAAGATCCGCGTCAACTGCATCTGCCCCGGCACCATCGACACGCCGATGGTCGCGGCCGCCTACCGCCGCAGCACCGATCCGGCCGCGGCCGCCCAGGCGGCGGCCGACCGCCATCCCGTGGGGCGGGTCGGCACGCCCGATGAAGTCGCGGCGTTGATCGCCTACCTCGCGAGCGATGAGGCCCAATTCATGACCGGCCAGGCGATCGCGCTCGATGGCGGCCGCTCGATCGACGGCGGTAAGAGCGCGCGTTAGCTCTTAGCTCGCGGCGTGCGTCGCACGCCTGGCGGCCGTCGCGGCACGGTCGATCGCGAGCGACTCGTCCCTGACCGACCCGCGCAACACGACGCCATAGACCTCGCACGCCCGCTCGAACGTCTCCCAGCCGCGTCGCACGTCGGCGAGGACGCGCTCGGGCTCGCGCGCGAACGGGTCGCCGAAGCCGCCGCCGCCGGCGTTGACGAACCGGATCGTCTCGCCGGCGGCGAGCTCCGTCCGCGCCATGCCTGCGAGCTTAGTCGTAAAGCCATCGCGGCCGATCTTGAAGTGCGCCGCGGCCAGGCCGTCGGCGCCGCCGCGGGCGCCTTGGGCCGGATGGACTTGGCTGTCGGACGCGGTAACGACGGTCAGCGTATCGCGGCGCGGACCGTAAGCGACGTCGGACGCCGGCGCGCCGCGCCGCCGTCCGGCCCCGCCCGAGCCGGGGCGCAAGCGCTGGTGCCGGATCAAGACCGGCGCCTTGACCTCGGCCAACTCGACGCTTTCGGTGTAGATCATGCCGCCGCCGCAGGGGATGCCGTAAGTAATCCAGCCGTCGGCGCTAGGTCCGGCCGGGCCGCCGTTCACGATCACCTGGATCTGGCTGACGAACGGGCGGTTGGTGCGGAAATCGGTGCCCGAGATCGCCGCGTTCTTGCCGGTGCCGCCGTGGGCGAGGCCGTGGCGCTCGGAAAGCGCGGCGAACGCCGACTGAACGGCGTTGATCAGGCGGTCGGCCAGATTGGTGGTCGCGAGCGAGCACGAATGAGGGAACTTGGGTCTCCCGACGATGCAGCCATCGCGCAAATGGATCGCGACACAACGGAACGAGCCGGCGTTCCGCGGCAGATCGGGGTCCAGGCAATTGAAGATGCCGATCATCGCGTTGGCCCGCGCCGCCGCCTCGGACTGGTTGATGCCCAACGGCACGTTGTCGATATTGTCGCGGAGATCGACGTCGATCCGCCCGGCCGTAGGATCGATGTCGAGCGCGACCTTGATCGGCACGCCGTCGGGCAAGAGCGGCGGGATCGGGTCGTGCGCGATCGTAGCCTCGACGCGCGCCTTGGGAAGCGCCCGGATCGCCTGCGCCATGCGCCGCTCGGAATAGTCGAACCACGCTTCGATAAAGGGGGCGATCGTCTTCCAGCCGTAATTGGCGCAGAGCACGATAAGCCGCTGCTCGCCGATCCTGGCTGCACCGAGCGCCGCCAGATAGTCGCCGTACCATTGATCGGGCACGCGGATGCGGGCGCGGCCGATCCGGATCACGTCGTCGAGGGTGCGGTAGCGGCGCTCGACCCGGAGACACGGGAACACCAGCGCACCTTCCTCGTAGATGTCGCGTGCGGCCGCGTTCGAGGCAGAGGGCACGCTGTTGCCGATATCGGCCTGGTGCGCCTTGGCGCAAGCGGTGAAAACATGGCGGCCCTGGAAGAACACCGGCACCAGGATGGTGTGGTCGGCGGCGTGGGTATTGCCGAGGTAGGGATCGTTGTGGAGAAAGGCATCGCCCGGCGCGAGGTCGGGGTGAAGGTCGCGCATCGAGCGGGTCTGGAGGTCGGACCCCAAGACATGGACCGGAATGCTCTCGGCCGTCGAGAGCAGGCGATCGTCGGCGGTGGCGATAGTGCAACTGAAATCGCGGGCCGAGGCGATCACCGCCGAACGTGCCGCGCGGAGAAGCGTGTTCGACATCTCCCGCACGATCGCGTCGAACCGGTTGGCGAGCACCGCGACTGTGATCGGGTCGAGGCGCGGCTTCATACTGCCTTCGCCCCGCGCAGGAGCTTACCCGGTAATTTGTCGCCGGCCTGGACCACGGCTTGGCCGTTTCGCCGCACGATCCGGCCGTTGACGATCACGGCGTCGATCCCGAACGCGTCGACGACGACTCGCGGCGCCCCTGCCGGGAGATCGTTGACGCGCCGGAGCTTGCTAGCACCGATCGTCTTGGGGTCGAACACGACGATATCGGCCGCCATGCCGGTCGCGAGCGTGCCGCGATCGGTCAGGCCCACTACCTCGGCCGGCCGGGCGGTCAGCATCCACACCGCTTGTTCGAGCTTGAGGACGCCGGTCTCGCGCACCCAATGCTGCATGATGTGGGTGGTGTAGTTGACATTGCAGAGCTGGCTCGCGTGCGCGCCGGCATCGGAAAACGCCACCACCCCGACCGGGTCGTTCAGGATCTCGCCGACTTCGGCGCGGTCGAAATTGACGACATCGAGCCGGAAGCGCGCGTTCAAGTCCGACGCGAGGCTCAGGTCGAGCGCCAAATCGACCGGGTCGACCCCGCGCTCGGCCGCGACTTCGCCGAGCGTTCGCTCATCCAACGATGGATCGGTCGGCGCATGGGTGATGACGGCGCGCTCGGTCCATCCGTTCAAGAGAATGTCGAAGCCATCGAACACCAGCTCCTTGAAACGGCGACGGAATTCGCCATCGCGATAGATCGCGAGGCGCCCGGCATGGTCGGCCTTGCGGGTCGCGGCGAACAGGTCGTTGCGGTCGAACACGATAGGCGCATCGAACGTGAACTCGAATTGCTGCGGCTGCGGCGAGGTCTGCGGGTAGACGCGCAAGCCCCGCTCGACCCGCTTGTGCGCCTCATCCAAAAACCGCCGGTGCGAACCGGGTCCGTCGAGTCCGGCCAGGATCGCGGTCCAGGTGTAGGCGAGGTCGTACTTGCCGGCGAGCAGGCTGAACACCTCGACCGCTTCGAGGCTCCCCGGCGAGTTCTGGAGCGCGCGGCCGCCGCCGGCCGCCGCCGCTGCGACCAGCGTCTCGACCTCGGTCCAGTCCGACAGCCGGCTCGGGATCGGGTGACCGTCATAGGCGAACTGGGTTTTGGTCATCGAGGTGGTGAAGCCGACCGCGCCGGCCTCGTTGGCTTCGCGCACGATCTTGGCCATCGCCTTGATTTCGTCCCGCGTCGCATGGCGCTTGACCGCGTCCTCACCCATCACCGTGATCCGGACCGGGGTGTGGCCGATATAGGCGCCGACGTTGATCAGGATGCCGCGCTTCGCGATCGCGTCGAGGTAGGCCGGGAACGATTCGATCGGCCAGTCGGCGCGGACGCCGGTCCGGAGCGCCTCGAGGCTCATGCCCTCGACCCGTTCGAGCGTGCGCAGCATCAAGTCGCGCTTGTCCGTGGACGTCGGCGCGATCGAAAAGCCGCAATTCCCCATGATCGCGGTGGTGACGCCGTGCCAGGGCGAGATTGAGAGCAGCGGATCCCACACGATCTGGGCGTCGTAGTGGGTGTGGATGTCGATGAAGCCCGGGCACACGACCCGGCCGGCGGCATCGATGGTGGCGCGCGCCTCTCCCGGCGCGTGGCCAACCGCCGCGATGCGGCCGTCCGTGACCGCGACGTCGCCGGCGTAGCCCGGCTTGCCGGTGCCGTTGACGATGGTTCCGCCCGTGATTTTCAGGTCGTAATGCATGCGCCCCTCCCGGCCCACGCCAGCGGCTAAAGAGTGTGGGCGATTCCGGCAAAAAGATCGAGGTGGCGCTCGTGGTCGCCGGCGAAGCGAAGGATGATGTGGCTGGCGCCGGCCGCGACATAAGCCGCGATCGCCGCGCGCGCGCCCGCGAGTGGGCCGGCATAGGAGGGTTGCCGTTTGCGGATGACGTCGGCCGGTTGGCCGTAATATCGCGCGAGGAAGCGATCGATGGTCGCGTCGGCTTTGGCCTGGTCGTCGTCGACCACGAATGTCATGTAGACCGCGCCGGTCAAGGCGCCGGGATTGCGCCCGTGCGCCGCCGCGGCAGCTTTCATTTTGCGCCAGTAGTCGGCGAAAAGCGCTGCGCCGGGGCTATTCGGGAACCAGCCGTCGAAGAAGCGCCCGACGCGATCGATCGTCGCCGGTACCGCCCCGCCCAGCCAGAGCGGCGGGCCGCCGGGGCGGTGCGGCGTCGGCCCGAGCACGGCGTCCGTGAGCCGCCACCGACCGGTCCACGTG
This sequence comes from Alphaproteobacteria bacterium, assembly GCA_016869275.1. GTDB lineage: Bacteria > Pseudomonadota > Alphaproteobacteria > SHVV01 > SHVV01 > SHVV01. The sequence continues at coordinate 52,286 of VGEO01000001.1, forward strand.
ACCGGCTCGCCCGACCACAGCGCGCGGGCGAGCGCCAACCCTTCGAGCAGCCGCCCGACCCGTTTCTCGAACGGGACGCCGACCGCTTCGAACTCGGCGCGAATACTCGGCACATCCGAAGCGATGCCGACGCCCAGAATGACGCGGCCTTCGGCGATGCGATCGAGGGTCGCGACCTGGTGCGCGAGCACGACCGGGTTCCTGAGTGCCGGCAGCAACACCGCGGTCCCGAGCAGGACCCGCTTGGTGCGAGCGGCGGCCGCCGCTAAGAGCGTGATCGGATCGTGGCGCGGGCGCGAAATCACCGAGTCGCCGATCCAGACCGAATCGTAGCCGAGCGCCTCGGCGCGCTCGGCGAGGGCGACGAGCGGCGTCGCTTCCGGCCGCCCCTCCATCACGCTTTCGCGCGTCGGCAGCAGGTATCCGATCTCGGTCATCGTTCGTCCGCGCGTGCGTTCCTACGGGGCTTGCTCGACCTTCTTGACGCCGCCGATGTGGTCGACCCATGGCATCGAGGAGCGCGTCCAGATTTGCACGCTCGGTTTCAGTTGCCTGCGCTGCTCCATGTCGATGCAGCCGGTGCGAATGCCATACACCGGTCCGGGTGGCACCGAGGTCGCATAGATCGGCGTGCCGCACTCGGGGCAGAACGCCTGTTGGCGCTTGGCGCCGCTCGACCCGGTCTTGACGTAAATCTTGACTTGGCCTGAGAGCAGTTTGAAACTGTTGTTCGCCGAGAAAGCAGTCGAGCGGAAGGGCGAGCCCGACAGCGTCTGACAATCGGTACAGTGGCAGAGCGAGACCTTGGCCTGATCGATCTCGGCCTCGAAGGTGATGGAACCGCAGTGGCAGCGGCCGTTGACGTTCATGGTCGATCCCTCGCAAGACGAACGAACAGGAGGCGTAAGCTCACCGAAATAGGCGTCGAGCACAAGCCGCTTGCGCGGGTGCGCAACCCGGGACTAATCTCGACTGCGATGGTGTCGGGAACGCGGTCCGGACTTTCAGGTCCAAAGCCGCGGCTGCCCCCGCAACTGTAGGCGGTGAGTTGGAAGCCATATGCCACTGGGCGTGAGTCCGGGAAGGCGGCATCCGACGAACGAACCGCAAGCCAGGAGACCGGCCATCAGACGATCGCCCATCCGCTGACCGGGGCGTGTCAGTGGGACGGAAACCCGTTGCGGCGGTGCTTGGAGGCATGGCTTCGCGTGGGGTTCCGTGGGCGCTTTCCCGAACCATAGTCGACCGTCGATCGAACGGCACTCGCGCCGCCCGTCGGCTCGGACTGCGCACAAGTCCGGCCTCCCCCACCGGGTGCTGACGCCGGCCAAAACGACGCCTGCACCCCATCCGCAACCGTTCGACCACCGATGGAGGTTCGCCATGTACCGGTTCGCTTTCCGCGCCTGTCTGCAGTTCTCGATGGTTTGCGGCATTGCCGCGATGTTCTCGGCTTTCGCCCAAACCGTTCCGCAAGCGCCCGAGGTCGTGGTCTCGGCGAGCCGGGTCCCGCTCCCGACCGAGCGGGTCGGCAGCGCCGTCACCGTGGTCACCGCCGACGAGATCGAGCGCAAGCAGATGCGGATTCTCTCCGACATCCTGCGCGGTGTGCCGGGAATCGCGATCAACCGCGCCGGTCCCGCCGGCAGCCTGACACAGATACGGATCCGCGGCGCCGAGGGCAACCAGACCCTCGTCATCATCGACGGCATCGAGGTCAACAACCCGGCCGGCGAGTCCGAGTTCAATTTCGGCACCATGCTGGCATCCGACATCGAGCGGGTCGAAGTACTGCGCGGCCCGCAAAGCGCGCTCTACGGCAACGACGCGGTCGGCGGCGTCATCGTCATCACCACCAAACGCGGCCGCGGACCGGCCGTCGCCCGCATGAGCGCCGAGGCCGGCTCGTTTCGTACTGCCAGCAGCAGGGCGAGCCTCCGCGGCAGCAACGAGCGTTTCCACTACTCTTTCGGCGCGACCGGCTTTACCACCGATGGCACTACCCTCGCGCCCAAGTCCGAAGGCGGCAACGAAAACGACGGTTATCGCAACCAGAGCTACAATGTCCGCGCCGGCGCGACGCTGGCACCCAATTTCGACGTCAGCGCCGTCGCCCGCCACACGCGGAATGTAGTCGAAACCGACCTTCAGCCCGCCGTCGCCGGCGTGATCCGCACCGTCGACGCCAACAACAAGACCCGCAGTCGGCAACGGTTCGGCCGGCTGCAGACCCGCTATGCGCTGCTCGACGGCCGCTGGGAGCACGCACTCGGCGTAGCCCGGACCGAGGACAATTCCGATGCTTTCACCAACGGATCGATCAGTTTCGAGGCCGAGGGCGTCAAGGACCGCTACGACTATCAGACCAACTACAGCTTCGAGACCCCGAACCTCGCGGCGGCGACGCACACGGTTTCGCTGCTAGCCGATCGCGAGAAGGACGCGCAAGTCACCCGGAGTGCCTTCGGTCGCTCCGACCTCGATTTCACGCACTACGGTTACGCCGGCGAGTACCTGTTGGGTTTGTGGGACGATCTCTTTCTGTCCGCCGGCCTTCGCTTCGACGATAACGAGTTCTTCGACGAAGCGACGACGTATCGCCTGACCGCCGCCTATCTCCTGCGCGGCGGTGCGACCCGCTTGCACGCGAGCTACGGGTCTGGGATCAAGAACCCGACGCTTGCGGAGTTGTTCGGCTTCGGTCCCAACTTCGTGCCCAATCCCAACCTGCGGCCCGAAGAAGGGCTCGGCTGGGATGCCGGCATCGAGCAGACGCTGGGAGGCGGCCGCGTCACTCTCGACGTCACCTATTTCAAGAACCGCATCACCGACTTGATCCAGGGCAGCGGCAACACCGCTGTCAACCTGTCGGGCGAAAGCAAGATCGATGGCATCGAGGTCTCGGCCCGAGCCGCGCTCAGCGATCGGCTCGCGCTGCGTGGTCAGTACACGTTCACCGACGGCCAGGACAGTAACCGCGTTCGCCTGATCCGCCGGCCCAAGCATCTGGCGAGCGCGACGCTGAGCTACTCGTTCCTGGGCGGCCGCGCCGCGGTCGACCTCGGCGCCGATTTCAACGGCGAGCAGACCGACTTCGAGTTCTCGAACGAGTTCGCGACTCGGCGCGTCGTCGTCCTCAATGACTACACCCTGGTTTCGGTAGCTGGCACTTATCGCCTGACCGACCGGATCGACTTGGTCGGCCGGATCGAAAATCTGCTCGACGAAAAGTACGAGAATGTGCGCGGCTTCGAAGGCTCGGGCATCGGCGCCTTCGTCGGCCTCCGCACTTCGTTTCCGGTCCGGTAGCGCCACGATGCGTCACACGACCGCCTTACGTCGATCGATCCGCGCCGCCCTCGCGCTCGCCAGCAGCGCACTCCTGGCGGCGTGCGCGGACGCAGCGGCGGCGAAGCCCGAGCGCATCGTCTCACTCAATATCTGTACCGACCAATTGCTGCTCTTGTTGGTCGAGCCCGCGCGCATCGCCTCGCTCAGCTTCTTCGCCCGCGATCCGGCGTACTCGGCGTTGGCGGCGCGCGCGGAGGGGCTCCGCACCAACCAGGGCTCGATCGAGGAAATCCTGCCGCTCGCCCCCGATCTCGTGCTGGCTGGCACGTTCACGACGCGCGCGACGGTGTTTCTGCTGCGCCGGCTCGGCTACCCCGTTGTCGAGGTACCGCCCGAGACGTCGTTCACCGAGGCCCGCGCCAATATCGGCCAGGTCGCTGGCGCTGTCGGCGAGGCCGCGCGCGGTGTAGCGCTGATTGCGGAGCTCGATCAGGGCCTCGCCGAGGTTCCAGCGGCGGCGCGGCGACCGCTCGCCGCCTTCTACTGGGCTAACGGCTTCACCTCCGGCCGCGGCACACTCGCCAACGCGGTCGCCGAGCACGCCGGCCTCGCGAACCTGGCCGCCGCCCGAGGCGTGCGCGGCATCGCCCAATTTCCACTCGAGAAGCTGCTCGTGGCCGAGCCCGATCTCGTCATCCTCGGCCGACGCCACGACGGGGCCGCACTCGCCAACGAGACCTTCCGCCATCCCGCGCTCCGCCACTTCCTGGAGACGCGCACCGCGGCCTCGGTCCCCGACAGCCTATGGGTGTGCGGCACACCGCTGGTGGCCGAGGCCGCCGCCCGACTGGCGGCCGCGCGCGACGCGGCGTTGGGAAGGCGGCCGTGACCGCGGCCGGATCGCCGTGGCTGCTGCCGAGCCTCGGGCTCGGCGCGGTTGTGTTCGCCACCCTCTCGCTCGTGGTCGGTCCGGCCGCGATCCCGCTCCCGGCCGCCATCGCCGGGTTGTTTTCCGGCGGGCTCGACACGGCGGCGCTGATCGTCCGCGAGGTGCGGCTGCCGCGCACGCTACTCGCTCTCGCGATCGGTGCGACACTCGGGCTCGCCGGCGCGGCGCTGCAGGGATTCTTGCGCAACCCGTTGGCTGAACCCGGGCTGATCGGCGTTTCCGCCGCCGCTTCGCTCGGCGCCGTGCTCGTGTTCTATAGTGGCCTTGCCGGTTTGTTCGCATGGGCGCTGCCGGCCGGCGGCATGGCGGGGGCGGCGGGGGCGGTGCTCGCGGTCAATGTCATCGCCGGACGCGACGCCGGGGCGATGACGCTGGTGCTGGCCGGGATCGCGGTTACGAGCTTCGCCGGCGCGTTGACGGCGCTTGCGCTCAACCTCGCGCCCAACCCTTACGCCACGCTCGAAATCATGTTCTGGCTCATGGGGTCACTCGCCGATCGCAGCCTCGACCACGTGTGGCTGGCGGGACCATTCATCCTCGCGGGCGGAATTCTGCTGCTGACGCTCGGCCGCGCGCTCGACGCGCTCACCTTGGGCGAGGACGCGGCCCGGACCTTGGGCTTCGATCTCAACCGCGTCCGCAACCGTCTGGTCGCGGGCACCGCGCTCGGCGTCGGAGCCGCGACCGCCGTCGCCGGTGCGATCGGCTTCGTCGGCCTGATCGTGCCGCATCTCCTGCGGCCGTTGGTTCGCCAGCGGCCGAGCGCGCTTCTTACGGCGAGCGCGCTGGGCGGCGCCATCCTCACGCTCGCCGCTGACATCGCGGTGCGGCTGCTCTCGCCCGAGCGCGAGCTCAAGCTCGGCGTCCTCACCGCGCTGATCGGGGCGCCGTTCTTCTTCTACCTTGTGCTGGCCTGGCGGCGGCGCCTGATATGACTCTGATCCGCGCCACCGACGTTGTCGTGCGCCTGGGCGGCGCCGCGATCCTGCACGGCATCGACGTCGAGCTCGCCGGCGGCGAGGTCGTCGGCTTGATCGGCGCCAACGGCGCGGGCAAGACCACGCTGCTCCGCGCGCTGGCCGGGCTGCTCCCGGCGGCGCAGGGCGCGATCGCGCTCGGCGGCCGGCCGCTCGCGCTGCTGCCGCGGCGCGAACTGGCGCAGACCGTGGCGTACCTTCCGCAAGGCGGCGCCAGCCATTGGCCGGTGTCGGTCGAAACGCTCGCGATGCTGGGGCGGCTGCCGCATTTGGGACCCTGGCGCGGCCCGTGCGAGCGCGACCGCCGCGCGGTCGAGGCCGCTCTCGCTGCATGCGACGTCGCCCAGTTCCGCAAGCGCACGCTCGACACGCTCTCGGGCGGCGAACGTGCCCGCGTCCTGATCGCCCGGGCGCTCGCTTCCGAGCCGCGGGTGCTGCTGGCGGACGAGCCGGTCGCCGGGCTCGACCCCGGTCACCAGCTGGACGTGATGGCGACGCTCCGCCGGCTCGCGGCGACCGGTGCCGGCATCGTCGTCGTCGTGCACGACTTGACACTCGCCGCCCGCTTCTGCGACCGCTTGGTGCTGCTCGACGCCGGCCGGGTCGCGGCGGCCGGTCCGCCGCGCGCCGTGCTCTCGCGCGAGAACTTGGCGCGCTGCTATGGCATCCGCGCCCAGGTCGCCGAATTCGACGGCGTGCCGTGGGTCGGGCCGGCTACGCGGATAACCGCACTTGAATCCGATGCCCGGCCTTAGAGCGCTCGGCCACGCGCTAGCGGCAGCCTCGGCGCGTCCGACCTTGACCGCAGGCGTCGTCGCATCGGTGCTGCTCCATGCCGCCGCCACCGGCGCGATCCTGTTGTGGCCGGCGGCAACGCCCCGCGAAGCGCCGCCGACGGTCGCGATCGATGTCGTGTTCGCCCCGGCGACCGTACCCGCGCCGCCGCTGCTGGCGCTCGCGTTGCCCGACCTCCCGCCCCCCGGGGCACCGGGACCGAGCCCGACCGAGCCGCCAGCGGCCGAGACGGGATCGGCGCCCAACGCCGCTCCGCTGCCGCGCGCGAAGCCGCACCGGCCGCGAGCCGCCGCCAAGTCCCCGCTACCGCCGGCTCCGGCCGAAACGGCTCCCGCGACCGAGTCGATCGCCGTTGGCGTACCGACCGCGGCACCCGCGTTATCTGCCGGACCCGCCGAGAGCGTGTCGACACCAGCGATCGAGTCGTCGGCTCCAACCCCACCCACCGTCGCCGCCATCACCAGCGTCGGGCCGCTCACCGGCGGCGCCGCGCTTCCGCCCGATCGCGGCGCCGTGCCGCTCGGCGGATCGGTCAATGCGCCGCCCCGCTATCCCTACCTCGCCCGCGCCCGCGCGGAGGAAGGCCAGGTGGTGGTGCGGGTCGAGGTCAATGCTGCCGGCGGCGTGCGTGCGATCGCGATCGCGCGCTCGAGCGGCTTCGCGTTGCTCGATGAAGCCGCACTCGGCGCGGTGCGTCAGTGGCGCTTCGAGCCGGCGCGCCGAAGCGGCGCCGCAGTCGCGGCGACGCTTGATGTCCCGATCAGCTTCCGCTTGACCGATCGCTGACGCTCACGCGTCCCCGATCGCCGCGACCAGCGCGTCGAGTCCGTCGGTGAGCGCGGCCGGTCCCGGCTGTAAAATGAGCGGCGACTTGATCTCGCGGATGCGCCCGGCGGCGACCGCGGGAATCGCGGACCAGCCCGGCCGTGCCGCGATCCGCTCCGGCCGCACTTTCTTCCCGCACCACGAAGCGACGATGACATCGGGACGCGCCGCGATCACCGCGTCCGGCGTGACGATTCGGTCCTTGGCGGCCGGACGCGCGCGCAACTCGGCGAAGGCATCGCGCCCGCCGGCGATTTCGATCAGCTCGGACACCCAGCCGATGCCGGTGATGAGTGGATCGTCCCACTCCTCGAAATAGACGCGCGGCCGCGGCCGCCCCGCCGCCTCCTGCCGCACGGTCGCGAGGCGCTGGTCGAGCGACGCGACCAGGACGGCGGCTTTGGCATCGGCGCCGATCAAAGCACCAAGCGTTCGGATCATGGCCAGGATGCCGGCGACGTCGCGCTGATTGAAGGCGTGGACCTGGAGGCCGGCGCGGATCAGGTCGGCGGCGATCCCGGCCTGGAGATCGGAAAAGGTGAGCACGAGATCGGGTTCGAGCGCGACGATCTTCGAAATGTCGGCCGAGGTGAAAGCCGAGACCCGGGGTTTTTCGCGCCGGACGCGCGCCGGCCGCACCGCGTAGCCGGTGACGCCGACGATCCGATGCTCTTCGCCCAGGAGATAGAGGGTCTCGACCGTCTCTTCGGTCAGACAGACGATGCGCGACGGTCCATCGCCCGCCACCGACGGCCGCCCGCCGCTAGTAAGCGATGCACGCGGCGTTGACGATCCCGATCGTGATCGAGGTCGCCGCCATCGTCACCCCGGCGGCGGTGTCGTTGTCGGCGATCCGCTGCGACACGCCGCCGATCAGGATCGAGGCCAGAAAATAAGCGCCGATCTGCGCCACCAGCGCGACCGCGCTCCAGATCGCCATATCGAGCATCGAGACGCTGTGCGCGACGGTGCTCGCGAGCGGCAGCGTGAACCCGATCACCGCCCCGCCCAGGCTGGCGGCGGCGGCGCTATTGCCGGTACGGATCAGATCGAATTCGCGGTGCGGTGTGATCAGGACGTAGACGCCGACGAACACCCCGATCGCGACCAGCGAGGCGAGGAAATAAGCGATGAAATTGGGTAGTCCCTGCAGCGAGGCGGCGATCATGTCTTCACCCGATATAGTGCGGAACGAAGCGGCTGGCGTTGGTGGTGATCTCGTTCGCGTCCTCGCGGATGCCGATGCCGGCCGCCTGGCTGGCGATGATCCACGAGCCGATCACCGGATAGTTGCCGTCGAACGACGGCAGGCCGGCATAAGCCTGATAGACGAAGCCTTCGGCGCCGTAGCTGCCGGGCACGCTCTGGACGACAGTGTCGCCGTCGCGCACCTCTACGTTGGCGCCCTCGCGGCCGAAGATCGGCTTGCGCACCGTTCGACCGGCGATCGCGCCGGCGTCGAACGCGGTCGGCAGCAGGTTGGGGTGACCCTCGGCCATCTCCCACAGGATCGCGAGGATCGCTTTGTTCGAAAGCACGAGCTTCCAGGCCGGCTCGATCACCTTGACCGCGCCCGACAAGAGATACGCCCCGAACTCTTCTTGAATGAGCCATTCCCACGGATAGAGCTTGAACAGCACGTCGATCGCGCGGCCGCTCAGATCGATGAAATGGCGGCCATCCCAGCCGATTTCCTCGATCGCGATGCGCTCGGTCTTGAGCCCCGCTTGCACCGCGGTGTCGCGCAAGTACTCAACCGTGCCTTCGTCTTCGCCATGGCCTTTGACGGCCGAGAAATGCACGGTCTGGCGGCCAATGCCGAAGCGGCGCCAAGCGTCGATCAGCTTCTCGTGGATCGAGTTGAACTGGTCGCGCTCGGGCCAGTGCGCTTCGAGCCAGTCCCACTGCACCACCGCGGCCTCAAACAGCGCGGTCGGGGTGTCGGCGTTGTACTCGAGGAGCTTGGGCGGATCGCGGCCGTCGTAGCGCAGATCGAACCGGCCGTAGATATTGCGCTCCTGCATCTTCCACGACCGCTCGATCGCGGCGCGCGCCGGTTCGGGGATCGCCAGCCGGTCGTAGCAGCCTTCGCTCACCACGCGCTCGACCGCGGCGAGGCAGAGTTGCTCGAGCTCGTTGGTCGCGTCATCGAGCGCGTCGATCTGCGCTTCGCTGAAACGATAGCAGGCGGTTTCGTCCCAGTAGGGCTTGCCGGCGATTGTGTGGAACGAGAAGCCGAGGTCGCGTTCGACGTGGGCGGCCCAATCGGACCGCGGCGTCATCGGCTCGCGGTGCACGGGCTCAGCTGATGCCCGACGAACCGTGCGCAGTGGCGGAGCGGCCGAACCCGCCGCGCCGTACGTCGTCGTTCAAGGTCGCGGTCTGGCGGCCGGCGTCGTAGCGGCCCACGGTTTGGCCGCCGTTGCGCCCGCCGGCGGTGAGATTGTCGGCGCGGTCGCGATAAACCGGCGCGAACCCGCCGCTGCGGCCCATCATGTAGCCCATCATCAACGGCAGGAACATGCTGGTGACGCCGCTCCCGCTCGCGACTTCACGTTGCTCGCAGTTGCCAGCGCCGAACTCCTGCTCGCATAGCTCCTTACGTCTGAATTGCGGCGCGGTCTGTTCGTGCTCCTTCTTGGCGTCGGCGAAACTGGTCTCGCACGCCACCCTGCTGAAGGCGGCGCCGCACTCGGACGGATTGCGGAACAAGTGGCTCTCGTCCGACCCGCTCAGGTTGTAGACGGTGGCGGCGACCGCGGCGGTGCCGAGTAGCGCCAGGGTCACGACTTGAGACTTGCGCATCGCTCGGGGCTCCCGGTGTTCAGAATGACTTGGTCTTCCATAGATAGCGTCACTGCGCCCAAAAACCAAGTCGCGCAGACGCGTTCCGGAACCGCACTTGAACATCCCGCTGAAGAATTCGGCGCAAGGTGTTTAAATCCTGACACTATTTGGTTAGGGGGTTGTCATTACTACCTACGACTATGATCTCGTCGTGATCGGTTCGGGGCCGGGCGGTCAACGCGCAGCGATTCAGGCGGCCAAACTCGGCAAGAACGTCCTGGTGGTCGAGCGCAAGGCGGTGGTCGGCGGCGTCTGCGTCAACACCGGCACAATCCCCAGCAAGACGATGCGCGAAGCGGCGCTGCACCTCTCGGGCTTTCGCGAGCGCAGCATTTACGGCGCGTCCTACTCGGTCAAGAAGCACATCACGATGACCGACTTGCTTTACCGCGCCGAGAACGTCATTAAGCACGAGCTCGACGTGATCCGCCATCAGCTCCAGCGCAACGGCGTCGAAATGATCGAGGCCGAAGCGAGCTTCGCCGATCCGCACACCTTGCGGCTCGCCGAAGTGCAGCGGAAAAAGGTGCGCGATATCTCATCCTCCAAGGTGGTGATCGCCGTCGGAACCTCGACCAGTCTCGATCCCTCGATCCCGTTCGACGGCCAGCGCATCTCCACCAGCGACGACATCCTCGATCTCAAGGAGCTGCCGCGCACCCTCGCCGTGGTCGGCGCCGGCGTGATCGGCTGCGAATACGCGACGATCTTCGCCGCCCTCGGCGTGCGCGTGACACTTGTCGACAAGCGCCCGCGGCTGCTCGAGTTCGTCGACAACGAGATCGTCGAAGCGCTGATCTATCAGATGCGCCGACAACGCGTCACGCTGCGGCTCGGCGAGGAAGTGAGCGGCCTCGAAATCAACACCGACGCCAAGAACGGCGAGCAGGTCAGCATCAACCTCAAGAGCGGCAAGCACATTACCGCGCAGAGGGCGCTCTACAGCATCGGCCGCAGCGGCGCGACCGAAAAGCTCGGTCTCGACCACGCCACACTCACGGCCGATTCGCGCGGTCGCATCAAGGTCAACGAGTTCTTCCAGACCGAGGTGCCCAACATCTACGCGGTCGGCGACGTGATCGGCTTCCCGAGCCTCGCCTCGGCGTCGATGGAGCAAGGGCGGCTCGCCGCGTGCCATGCCTTCGGCGTCGCTGCCGAGAGCGTGCCCGAGCTGGTTCCCTACGGCATCTATACGATCCCGGAAATCTCGACGGTCGGGCAATCCGAGGAGCAGCTCACCGCCGCCGGCACGCCCTACGAGGTCGGCAAGGCCGCCTACCGCGAGATCGCGCGCGGCCAGATCATCGGCGACCAGATCGGCCTCTTGAAGCTCCTATTCGAACCGAAGACGCACAAGCTCTTGGGCGTCCACATTATCGGCGAAGGGGCGAGCGAACTGATCCACGTCGGCCAGGCGGTGATGGCGCTCGGCGTGCCGATCGAGTACTTCGTCAACACCGTCTTCAACTATCCGACGCTCGCCGAGTGCTACAAGACCGCGGCGTTCGACGGCATCAACCGGCTGGGCTGAGCACACTTGCGCGCGCGAGCGCGACGCCGCTCGCGTACATGTCGTCGAGCGCCCGCGCGCGCGACCCGGCAAGGTCGATCGCCCGGCACGCGTCTTCGATGACCGCGGTCTCGAACCCCAGCCGGCGCGCGTCGATCGCCGAGTATGCGACGCAATAGTCGAGCGCGAGGCCGCACAGGACCACCCGTGTCAAGCCACGCTCGCGAAGGTAGCCGGCGAGCCCGGTCGGGGTGCGGCGGTCGTTTTCGAAAAACGCCGAATAGGAATCGATCTCGGCGCGGAAGCCCTTGCGCAAGACCAGCTCCGCGTGCGGCAGCGCGAGGCCCGGGTGAACGGCCGCGCCGGCACTCTCCTGGACGCAGTGGTCGGGCCACAGCACCTGTGGGCCGTAAGCCACCTCGATTGTGTCGTAAGGGCGGCGACCGGGGTAGCTGCTCGCGAACGAGCGATGACCGGCCGGATGCCAATCTTGAGTAAGGATCCCGTGGCGAAACGCGGCCCCCAACCGGTTGATGACGGGAACGACGGCATCGCCTTCGGGCACCGCCAGCGCGCCGCCCGGGCAGAAATCGACCTGAACGTCGATGGCGATCAAGACGTCGCGGTCGGGGTCGACGACGACCCGGGTCATGGCGGCCCCGCAGCGAGCCGGCGGTCGCACGCCGCGGCGAGGCGACGCAGCGCCGGCGCGATCGCGACCGGATACGGCGCCGGTTCGAGCCGGGTGAGGGCGGCCGGCAGTCGCCCGAGCTCGCGCGCGGCGTGGGCGCGCGCTCGAGCGAGCGACGCGAACCCTGCCACGCGACGGCCGGCCCGCATCGCCGGCTCGAGCAGCGTCGTGCCCGGCTGCGGATCGTCGGCGTGGCTCACGATATCGCCCGCCATCCGCCCGTCGGCATCGTAGCGCCGCCACACCTGTTTGCGACCGGGCCAGGTCGCCTTGCCCTCGGAGCGTTTGCGACGCGCGATCCCGGCATACTCCTGGAGCTTGTAGGCACAGTCGAGCGCGGGCGCGTCCGACGAAGTGACGAGGCTGGTGCCGACGCCATAGCCCGCGATAGGCGCACCGCGCCGTTCGAGGGCGAAGATCCGATCCTCGTCGATCCCTCCGCTCGCGAAAATCGTGACGTCGTCGAGGCCGCCCTCATCGAGAATGCGGCGGACCTTGAACGCGTGATCGGCGAGATCGCCGCTGTCCAGCCGGACACCCTGGATCGCGATGCCCTCGCGCCGGACCTTGGGCGCCAGCCGCACCACGGTCGCCGCCGCACGCTCGGTGTCGTAGGTATCGATCAGGAGCACGAGCCCCTCCGGCCGCGCCCGTGCGAAATCGACGAACGCGGCTTCCTCGTCATCATGCGCCTGGACGAACGAGTGAGCCATGGTGCCGTAGACCGGAATGTCGAACGTCGGCGCCGCCAGCGTGGTCGCCGTCCCGGCGAAACCGGCGAGATAGCTCGCCCGCGCCGCCAACAGCCCGGCCTCGGCGCCGTGGGCGCGGCGGAGGCCGAAATCGATCAGCCGCTTGCCCGGCGCCGCCAACACCATGCGCGCCGCTTTCGACGCGATCACGGTCTGGAAGTGAGCGAGATTGATGAGCCGGGTTTCGATCAGCTGCGCTTGGGCGAGCGGCGCGACCACGCGGACGATCGGCTCATCGGCGAAGAACACCGTCCCTTCCGGCATCGCCTCGACGTCGCCGGTGAAACGGAAGGCTGCCAGGCGCTCGAGAAACACCGCGGAAAAACGGCCCGAGTGTTGGAGATAGTCGAGATCGGCGGGACCGAAACGCGCCGCCTCGAGGAACGCGACGATCTGTTCCAACCCGGCCGCCATCAGGAAGCTGCGGCGCGGCGGCAACTTGCGGACGAAGAACTCGAACACGGCGGTACCGGTCAGGCCGTTCGCTTCGTAGGCCTGCATCATGTTCAGCTGATAGAGGTCGGTGAGGAGAAGGCTTTCCGCGGCCACCATCGCGAAAGTCGAGCCCGGCCCGATACCGACCGCCTTAAACCCGATCAAACCTCGGGCAGCGGGAACCCGACGTAATTCTCGGCCAACGTCGTCGCCGCCGCCGCCGACCGCGTCACGTAGTCGAGTTCGGCCAACTGCAGTTTGTACGCGAACCCGCTATCGCCGTCCTCGAAACGGTGCAACAGCCCGGTCATCCACGACGAAAAGCGCTGCGCCCGCCATACCCGCTCGAGGCAGGTCGCGGAATAGCGCTCCAACGGCGCTGGGTCGCCGGCACCGAAAAAGGCCACGAGCGCGCGCGCCAATACGCAGACATCGGCGACCGCGAGATTCAGGCCTTTGGCGCCGGTCGCCGGCACGATATGGGCGGCGTCGCCGGCCAAGTAGAGACGGCCGTACTGCATGGGCTCGACCACGAAGCTGCGCATCCCCGCGATCACCTTTTCCAGCACCGGTCCCTCGTTGACCTGCCACGGCCCCGCGATCGCCGAGCGGGTGCGAAGCTCGGCCCACACCCGATTGTCGGGCCAGTCGGCGACCGCGTCGGTCGGGCTGCACTGAACGTAGAGCCGGCTCAACGCGGGCGAGCGCATGCTGTGGAGCGCGAAGCCGCGCTCGTGATTGACGTATACGAGTTCGGCCGCGGTCGGCGGGGCCTCTGCCAGGATGCCGAGCCACGCGAACGGGAACCCGCGCTCGAACACCCGCAACCGGCCGCGCGGGATCGCGCCACGGCAGATGCCGTGGAAGCCGTCGCATCCGGCGATGATGTCGGCGGCGAGCGTTCGCTCGACCCCGCCGTGGCGGAGGCGGACCGCCGGCCGCTCGCTGTCGAGATTCTCGAGCCCGACCGCTTCGGCCTCGAACAGGATGCGACCGCTGCCGGCAAGGCGCGCGGCGATCAGGTCTTTCACCACTTCCTGTTGGCCGTAGACCGTGATCGCACGGCCGCCGGTCAAGCCATGCAAGTCGATACGGTGGCTGCGCCGGTCGAAGCGAAGTTCGATGCCGCCGTGGCGCTGGCCCTCGCGTTGCATGCGCGCGCCGGCGCCGAGGTCGACCAGAAGATCGGCGGTCCCTTGTTCAAGGACGCCGGCGCGGATGCGGCCCTCGACGTAGGCGCGGCTCTCGGCTTCGAGCACGACCGACTCGATGCCGTGCCGGGCCAGGAGCTGCGCCAGCACCAGCCCAGCCGGGCCGGCGCCGACGATGGCGACCTGGGTGCGTTGCGGAACCGGATCGGGCATGGGCGGGCTTCGTATGCCGGAAGTATGCCCTAACCCGCGGGTGCCGTGCGCCGCGAACGGCCGCTTCGTGTTAAGTTCGGATCGAGCAGGGAGCGTTCATCCGATGACGATCACCGGCATCGATGCCGTGACCTACGGCGTCAACGACCTCGCCAAGGCGAGCGCCTTTTTCGCCGATTTCGGCCTCCGCCTGCGCGCGCGCGGCGCGGCACGCGTCGTGTTCACGACCGCGAACGGCGCCGAAGTCGTGCTGCGGCCGCGGACGGCGCGCGACCTGCCGCCGGCCTTCGAGCGCAAGCCGACGTTGCGAACGCTCACCCTCGGCGTCGACAGCAAGAGCGATCTCCGCGCCATTGCGCGCGAGCTCGGCCGCGACCGCGATATCGCCATCGACCGCGACGGCACGCTTCATGCGCTCGACGATCACGGCGTCCCGTTGGCGTTTCGGGTGAGCCGCCGCCGCGCCGTCAAGAACGGCGGCACCGCGGTCAACGCCCCCGGCGCGGTCCAGCGCATCGATCGCCGCGCGACCTATTACGAGCGCGCGGTTCCGCGTTCGATCGGCCACGTCGTGCTCGCGGTGCCGGACCGCGACCGGGCGCGCCGGTTCTATGAGCGCCGCCTCGGGTTCCAGGTGTCCGACTTCTACCGCGGCCGCGGCGTTTTCATGCGGAGCGGTAAGCTCACCGGCCACCACACGCTCTTCTTCCTCGAAAGCGCCGACGCCAAGGTGCGCCTCAACCACGTCGCCTACAGCGTCCGCGACATCCACGAGCTGTTCGCCGGCGGCCTTTATATGAGCGGCCGCGGTTGGAAGACCGCGATCGGCCCGGGCCGCCACCGGATCTCGTCGGCTTACTTTTGGTACCTCGCCAATCCGGCCGGCGGCTTGGCCGAATATTATTGGGACGAGGATTTCGCGACCGCCAGGTGGCGGCCGAAAACCTGGGACCCGGCCCCGACCACGTTTGCCGAATGGGTGCTGGGGAAAGGCCTGCCGCGCTCGAAGGCGCTGCCGCCGACGCGCGAGAAACGGGACGCCAAACCGAAGACCCGCGCATGAGCGCGGGGCCCGCACACCGGCCGCCGTTTCGGGCCGACCATGTCGGAAGCCTGCTGCGGCCCGCCGACCTCTTGGCCGCGCGCGAGCGCGCCGCCAAGGGCGAGATCGGCCGCGCCGAACTCCGCGCCGCCGAGGACCGCGCCATCCGTGCCGCGGTCAAGCTGCAAGAAGATGTCGGTCTCGAGGGGGTGACCGACGGCGAGTACCGGCGTACCTATTTCCACGTCGATTTTCTCGAACAGCTCGACGGCGTCACCGTCACGCAAGGGACCTACAACATCAAGTTCCGTGGCCACGGCCGCGACGTCGACTTCTCGCCGCCGGTGATGGCGGTGACCGGCCGCCTCGCGCGGCGCCGCCCGATCGCCGGCGCCGACTTCGACTTCCTCAAAGCCGCCACCGGCCGCACACCCAAGCTCTGCCTGCCCTCGCCCTCGATGCTCCACTTCCGCGGCGGCCGCGCCGCGATCGACAAGACCGCCTACCCCGACATCGACGCGTTCTTCGCCGATCTCGCCCGCGTCTACCGCGAGGAGATCGCCGACCTCGGGCGGCGCGGGCTGACCTACTTGCAGTTGGACGACACCAACCTCGCCTATTTGTGCGACCCCCAACACCGCGAGCGGGCGCGCTCGATCGGCGAGGACCCCGACGCACTGCCGCACGCCTATGCCCGGCTCATCAACGAGGCGATCCGCGACCGCCCGGCCGGTATGACGGTCTGCATCCACCTCTGCCGCGGTAACTTCCGGAGCGCGTGGGCGGCCGAAGGCGCCTACGACCCGGTCGCCGAAGTCCTGTTCAACGAGACCCAAGTCGACGGCTTTTTCTTGGAGTATGACGATGCGCGCTCGGGCGGGTTCGCGCCGCTCCGCTTCGTGCCCAAGGGAAAAACCGTGGTGCTCGGGCTCATCACCAGCAAGCGGGCCGCGCTCGAACCGCCCGATCTCCTGAAGCGCCGCATTACCGAGGCCACCTGCTATCTGCCGCTCGATCAGCTCGCGTTGAGCCCGCAATGCGGTTTTTCGAGCACGGTCCACGGCAACGAGATGAGCGAGGCCGACGAGATCGCGAAGCTCGGCCTCACGGTCAACGTCGCCCGCGAGGTGTGGGGGTAGCTGCGGGGACGCGCGGGTCAAGCCCGCGCGTGACGGGCGAATGCACGTTTACCGCGCACCTTCTTCGCGGGCGGCGCGAAAATCTCGGCGATGATCTCGGCGCCCATGTTGAACGCGGTAAGTCCGCGGAAGAGGTACGCCAGCCCGGCGACCGCGTGGAGCTCCTTCTTGGTGGCGCCGGCGCGTTTGGCGGCGATCGCGTGGACCTTGGCGGCCGGCTGGGCTTGCGACAGCAGCACCGCGAACAAGATGAGCTGCGCCATCTTGGTGGTCATGCCCGCGGGGAACATCGCCGCTTCGCGGACGGTCTCGACCTTGTCGAGCAGGTCGGGATCGCATTCGAGTCCGAGCGCAACCCGCGCTTGAATCCGGGGCGGCACGAATCCCAGGAGCCGTTCGTAGGACTTGAAATAGGCGGTCTTGCTTTTCGGCATCGTCCACTCCTCCTCGGGCATTCCTGGCCGGTCGCGGGGTTCGGCGATACAATAGCGACCAACCGATTGATCGGCATGAAAAAGGCGCCGCCGCAGCTCATGCTGACGGCGCCACATTCAGACAAAGGGAGATTGTTCGATGCAGCTTGGTCACGCACTGGCGGTAGGCGTTCTCGCGGTCGCGCTCGCGGCCGGCGCCGAAGCCAAGTCAGTCAAGATCGGTATCGTCGCCACCTTTTCCGGAAACGGCGCCGAGTTCGGTCAGCAGATCGAACGCGGCTACGAACTCTACCGCAAGCTCCACTCCAACGAGATCGCGCCGCACACGGTCGAAATCATCAAGCGCGACTCGAAGCGCCCGGACGGCGCCGAAGCCAAGAACGCGGTCCAGGAGCTGATCACCCGCGACAAGGTCGACGTGCTCGCCGGTTTCGTGTTCTCGCCCGACGCCATGTCGAGCGCGCCGCTGGTGACCCAAGCCAAGGTGCCGATGATCATCATGAACGCCGGCACGGCGTGGATCCCGAAGCTCTCGCCCTATATCGCGCGCGTCTCGTTCTCGATGTGGCAGTCGGGTTACGTCATGGGCGAGTACGCGGCGGCGACCATGAAACACAAGACCGCGATCATCGGCATCACCGACTACCCGCCGGGCAAGGACAGCGCCGAGGCTTTCAAGCGCGGCTTCGAGGCCAAGGGCGGTCAGGTCGTCGATACCATCCCGATGGGCGGGCCGGCCGAAGTCCCCGACTTCACGCCGTTCTTCCAGCGCGTCAAGGACGCCAAGCCGAACGCGTTCTACGTGTTCGTGCCGGCCGGCAACCACGCCGCCGCGGTCGCCAAGACCTACGCCAACCTCGGCATGCGCGCCGCCGGCATCGACCTGATCGGTCCGGGCGACATCACCCCCGACAACAACCTGCAGGAGATGGGCGAGGCGGCGGTCGGGATGACCGTGGTCCACCACTATTCGGCCGACTACGACACGCCCGAGAACAAAGCGTTCGTCAAGGCATGGAAGGAGGCCTACGGCGCCAACTCGACGCCGGATTTCATGGGCGTCCAGGGCTATGACGGCATGGCCGCAATCTTCAGCGCGATCAAGAAGCTCGACGGCAACATGGACGGCGACAAGGTGATGGAGGTACTCAAGAGCTGGAAGTTCGCGAGCCCGCGCGGGCCGATCGCCATCAACCCCGAGACCCGCGACATCATCCAGAACGAGTACGTCCACAAGATCGTCAAGGACGGCGCGCGGCTCAAGGTGTCGGTCGTCGGCAAGGTCGACCAGGTCAAGGACCAGTGCGTCGAACTTAAAGTCGGACGCTGCGGCCAGTAAGCCGGCGCGGTTCATCGACACGCCGCCGCCGCAGGTCGCTGCGGCGGCGGTCGTTCGTCCGGGGTAGCGTTTCATGCTCAGCGCCGCCGTCAGCATCCTGTTCGACGGGCTCGCCTACGCGATGATCCTGTTCATCATCGCGGTCGGACTCTCGATCACGATGGGGCTGTTGAACTTCGTCAATCTCGCCCACGGCGTGTTCGCGATGGCCGGCGGCTATGCCACCGTCACCATGATGCGGGCGTGGGAGGTGCCGTTCCTGGCCGCGCTGCCGATCGCCTTCGTCGTGGTCGGTGCGGCCAGCATCGTGTTCGAGCGCTTGCTCTACGCACCGCTCTACCGGCGGAGCGAGCTCGACCAGGTCCTGATGACGATCGGGTTCGTGTTCATGGCGATCGCCGCGTTCACCTATTTCTGGGGCCCGAATCCGCTCGGCATCGAGGTGCCGCGCTACCTCAAGGGCCAGGTCGATTTGGGCCTCCGCGAGTTTCCGGCCTATCGCCTGTTCATGATCGCGGTCGGGTTCGGCATGATTCTGGCGCTGTGGCTCGTCTTCGAGCGTACGCTGTTGGGCGCCCGCATCCGCGCCGCCGTCGACAACCGGCGCATGGCGCAGTCGCTCGGAATCGATGTCGGCCGCCTGTTCACGCTCACCTTCGCGGTCGGCGGCGGCCTGGCCGCGGTCGGCGGCGGGCTCGCGGTCGAGTTGATCGGGCTGCGGCCGATTTTCGCGATCCAGTATCTGGTGCTGTTCCTGATCGTGGTCGCGGTCGGCGGCTTGGGCAGCATCTGGGGCGCGTTCCTGGCCGCGCTCCTCTTGGGCATCATTGACACCGCCGGCAAATATGTGTGGCCGGCGGGCGGCGGGTTCTTCATCTACGCGATCACCGTCGCCGCGCTGCTGATCAAGCCCGAAGGGCTCTATGGCAAGCGCGATTGAACCGGCCGCCGCCGCGGTGCCGCGCTTGGGCCGCGCGCGCTGGCACTGGGCCGAGGCGCTGCCGTGGCTCGTTCTGGCCGCGGTGCCGTTCGTGCTCCCCGGTTACCTCGCGCTCGGCTGCCAGGTGATCGTGATGATCCTGTTCGCGCTCTCGCTCGACTTGATCTTGGGCTACGCCGGCATCATCACCCTGGGCCACGCCGCGCTGTTCGGAACCGGCGCCTATGCCGCCGGCATGCTCTCGGCCCACCTCGGCTGGAACGAGCCGATCACCGGGCTCGTGGTCGCCGGCGCGGCGGCGGCGGCGGTCGGCTTCGTCTCCGGCTGGTTCCTCCTTCGCTATCACGGCCTCGCGCTCTTGATGCTGACGCTCGCGACCGCGATCCTCCTGCAAGAACTCGCCAACACGCTGGCACCCTATACCGGGGGCTACGACGGCCTCTTGGGCATCGCGATCGATCCCATCTTCGGCCGCTTCGCGAACGATCTCTTCCGCCAGAACTACTACGTCTATGGCCTGATCGTGCTGTTCGCGGCGTTCATGGTCGCGCGCCGTATCGTCGCGTCGCCGTTTGGGCAGTCGCTGGTCGGGATTCGCGAGAACGTGAAGCGCATGCACGCGATCGGCGCACCGGTACACGGCCGGCTGGTCGCGATCTACACCATCGCCGCGGCCATGGCCGGTGTCGCCGGCGGCCTGTTCGCTCAGATCCACGCCTTCGTCACCCTGCAGGTGATGGGGTTCCAGCTTTCGGGCGCGGTTCTGATCGTCGTCGTCCTGGGCGGCGCCGGGCGGCTCTACGGCGCCTTCATCGGCGCCGCGATCTACGTGATCCTCGAGGATCAGCTCGCCAAGCTGAGTCCCGAGTTCTGGGAATTCGGCGTCGGCCTGGTGCTGGTCGCGACCGTCATGTTCGCGCGCCGCGGTCTGCTCGGGATCGCCGAGGACCTGACGGCCTGGCTCGGGCGGCGAGCGCCATGACCGCGCTCGCGCTCGAAACCCGGGACTTGCACAAGCGCTTCGGCGGGCTCGAAGTCGTACGCAACCTGAGCTTCAACCTCGCGCCCGGCGCCCGCCACGCGCTGATCGGCCCGAACGGCGCCGGCAAGACCACCTTCGTCAATCTGGTCGCCGGGGTGCTCGCGCCCTCGCACGGCACCATTCTTCTCCACGGCCGCGACATTACCGGCCTTGCCCAGGCGGCCCGCGTCAAACGCGGCATCGTCCGCACCTTCCAGATCAGCCAGTTGTTTCGCAACCTCTCCGTGCTCGAGAACGTCGCGCTGGCGATCGCCGAACGCGACGGCATCGCCCGGGTACTGTGGCGCGGGCTCGCCGCGTTTCCGACGATCGTCGACGAGGCGATGGCGTTGTTGGCGGGGCTCGAACTCGCGGCCGACGCCGCCACCGCCATCCGCGCCCTCGCCTACGGCCGCCAGCGCCTGGTCGAAATCGCGATCGCGCTCGCGCTCGCGCCGAGTGTCTTGCTATTGGACGAACCGGCCGCCGGCATCCCATCGGCCGAGAGCCACGTGATCCTGGCCGCGCTCGATCGGTTGCCGCCGGCGATCGCGGTCCTGATCATCGACCACGACATGAGCGTCGTGTTCCGCTTCGCCCGCCGCATCACTGTCCTGGCCGGCGGGGTGGCGTTGGCCGAAGGAACGCCGGCCGAGATCGCCGCCGATCCGCGCGTTCGCGCCGCTTACCTGGGCGAATCGATTCTGCCCGACGGGGTCGGGCGATGAGCGGCGCGCCGCTGCTCGGACTCGCCCGCGTTTCCGCCGGCTACGGCGAGACGGTCGTGATCGAGGACATCGACCTCGGCGTCGGCGAGGGCGAAAGCGTGAGCGTGATCGGCCGCAACGGGGTCGGCAAGACGACGCTGCTCGCGACGGTGATGGGCCACACCACGATGCACGGCGGCGCGATCGCGATCGGCGGCGTGCCGATCGCCGCGGCCGAGAGCCATCGCCGGGCGCGGGCGGGCCTGGGCTACGTGCCGCAAGAGCGCGAGATATTCCCCTCGCTCACGGTGGTCGAGAACCTGGCGGTCGCGGCACGGCCGGGACGCTGGACGCGCGCGCGGGTGTTCGACCTGTTCCCGCAGCTCCGCGCCCGCGCGTCGAACCGCGGCAGTCAGCTTTCAGGCGGCGAGCAGCAGATGCTCGCGATCGCGCGCGCGCTGATGGGCAACCCGCGCATCCTCCTGATGGACGAGCCGAGCGAAGGCCTGGCGCCGGTGGTGGTCGAGGAACTGGTGCGCGCGATCATGCGGCTCCGCGACGAAGAGCGCCTGGCGATCGTGCTGGTCGAGCAGAATACGCGCGTCGCGCTCGATCTCTCGCCGCGCACCGTCGTTATGGATCGCGGCCGCGTCGTCTATGACGGTCCGAGCGCCGCGCTCCGCGACGATCCGAAACGGCTCGGTACCCTGATCGGCCTCGATTCAGCCGCGGTCTGAGCCGGCGACCGACTTACAGCCAATACTGCAGCACGTACTCGAACGGTCCCTCGGCGTTGACCAAGTCGACCCGCTGCAGCGCGATCTTGTAGCCCGATGCGGTTTGCTTGAGATGATGGCGGTAGCGGCCCAGGAAATGCCGGAGCGTGTCCAAGCGAAACTCGGCGACGTGGAACTTCGAGCGCACGACGATGTCGCCGGTCTTGGCGTCCTCGCGCTCGATCACGACGTTCGAGACGATGTGGCTGGTACGGTTGGGCGGCTGCTGCGACCACGCCCGCGGATGGCCGAGCCGGCCGACCCTGACTTTCATCAGGTCGAGGTCCTCGAAGAAAATGTTGGGAACGCCGTCGCCGGTGGTCTGCTCTTCGCTCGCCGGCATCCAATAGCGGCCGTCGGCGGTGAAGAGCCCGAGCCATTCGTCCCAGCGCCGCGCATCGAGAATCTCGGCTTGACGGTAGAGGAACTGCTCGACCGCGCGCTGGCTGTCGCCGCCGGCGGCGCGCGCGCGACGGGCACGCGGGCGCTTGGTCGCCCGGGTCCGGGACTTGGCGGCGCGGGTCCGCGACGGTTTCTTGGCCATCGTCCGCCCCTTTACGCCAGGTACTCGGCCCAGGCGCGGAACATGTTCCGCATCGGCGCTTCGCTCATGCCGGTGACCGAGGTGACGACGACGCCCTCGACCGGGTCCTGGCCGGCGTTGCGGTGGAAGCTTACCCAGTCCTGCGCTTGTGCCCGCAAGCCCTCGTGGCACTTCCAGAAATTGTGGAGATCGTCGGCGTTGACCATCGTGGAGGGCGAGTTGACGAGATAGTAGTAGGCGAGCGCCCGGCGGTAGATCGGCTCGGGCGCACCCTTGAGCCTGAAGTGCCAGATCTCGGTCAAGGTGCGGTCGGGCGCGAGCGGGCGCACGGCGCGAAGCTGCTGCAGCGGCGACTGTACCGACAGGCACGGATAGACGAGGACGTGGTGGATGTTGACGTTCAGTATCTCCTCGGTCCGCGCCTTGCCATAGTGCTTATGCATGGCCGCTTCGTATTCGAGCGTATCGGGATCCTGCGGTCGTAACCCCATATAGCCCTGCAGCACACAGTGGCCGTAGGGATAGCCCAGGGTCTGCAGCGCGTCCCATTTCTCGAACGGGGTCAGGAACGCCGACAGCATGTGATAGGAAAGCGGCGGCGCTTCGCCGCGGCTTTTCATTTCGTTTTCGACGTCGGCGGCGGCGCGCCCGGTCGACTCGTGCGTCACCGAGGGATGGACCGCGTCGAGCTGGTTCTCGAGGAAAATCTTCCAGTTGCTCTTCTGGATGATGCGGAAGCAATTGGGCACGATCTCGACCTCGCCTTCGGGCGCGCGGTCGCACATGTCGTCGAACGCCTGCTTGGCGCCGCCGAGGAAGGTGACGAGATCGGGACCGTCCTCGGCCAGGCTCGCGAACACGAAACCGCGATAGGCAGCGGTGCGTGCCGCCGGCTTCATCGAGAATTCGGGGTTCTTCTTGTCGAAGCGCGTGCGGTCGTAGCCCTTGCCGACCGGAACGCTCGCGAGCGAGCCGTCATGGTTGAAGCGCCACGAATGGTAGGAGCAGGTGAAGGCCTCGCCGATGTTGCCGCCGCGGGCGCTCACCAGCATGTTGCCGCGGTGCGGGCAGCGGTTGAAGAGGACGTGGATGCGGCGGTCGGGGCCGCGCACCATCACCATCGGCTGACGCCCGATCTGGGCGACGTAGTAGTCACCCGGCTGCTTTACCTGCGACTCGTGGCCGACATAGATCCAGGTGCGGTGGAAGATGCGCTCGATCTCGCGCTCGAAGACGTCGGGATCGACATAGCAGGCGCGGTGGACGCGGTCGGGCTCGACCAGCCCTTTGACGTCGAACTCTTCGTTACGGACCAGCATGGCGAACCTCCCGAGGCGGGCGCCCTCAAGCGAGGACGATTTTTCGAACCGTAGTCAATGGACGAGCCCCCGACAAGGTTGGCAGCCGCCGGGCTATACAAGAACTTCATCGACGGCACCTTCGGCGCCGGCGCTGGCGTCCGGCAACTCGGGTGGCCCCCCTCGCGCGCGGCACCGCGCAAGCGCTAACATGGCGCGACCGTCGATTTTGAGGTGCTCCCGTGCCGACTGCCGTTCACGCCCCCTATGACAGCGCCGAACTCGCCCACGCCGCCGACGTGATGGTGACCGACCAGATGTGGGTCAAGCCCGGGCACACCGTGCTCATCACCGCCGACACCGCGACCGACCCGGTCGGGGTCGAGGCGGTGTTGCGCGCGATCACGCGCGCCGGCGCCAAGGGCGGCGTGTTCACGATCCCGCAGTTGCCGTTCCAAGGCATGCTCGCCGATCCTTACGTGCCCGAGTCGCTCGGCGCCGCGGTCGCCAAAAGCGACGCGTGGATCGACTTGACGTTTCCCTACCTGGCCGGCTCGCATATTCACGACGAAGCCCTCAAGGGCGGCCGCACCCGTTATCTGCTCGCGCTCGACATCGGCTCCGGCGGCATCGTCCGGCTCTATGGGCGCGGCGACCTCGACAAGATCTACGCAGTGCAAAGCAGCCTCGATGCGCTGCTGGTAAAGGCACGCGGCAAGACTTGCCGCATCACCACCGAGCTCGGCACCGACGTCACCTTCGTCCTCGACAAGCCCGGCTACACCAAGCCGCGCCGCGCCAACAAGCCCGGGCTCTACAGCCCGCCCGGCGGTTCGGTCATGTTTCCGGTGGTCGAGTCGGTCAAGGGCACGATCGTCGTCGAGGCGGCGTTTCACGAGTACTACGCGATCTTCGACAAGCCGTGCGTCTCGCCAACATCGGCCGCGAGGGCAAGGCCAAGCGGCTCCGGGACCGCCGCGCCGCCTACAACGGCAAGGCGTGACCCCCGGCGCCGGTCAGCGCCGGTCCTCGCGCACGTAGGGGAGCCCGAGCGCGCCCGGCGCCGCGCCGCGAGCGCGGGAATAGAGCGCGGCGTAGATGAGAACGATCAACGTCGCGACGAACGGCGTCATCTGTAGGAAATACTGCGGCACCGGAATGCCGGCCGCGAAGATGCGGGGAATCAGCGCTTCGATCGAGCCGAACAGGAGCGCGCCGAACGCCGCGCGCCCGGGCATCCAGCGCGCGAAGATGACGAGCACGATCGCTATCCAGCCGCGGCCTTGGGTCATGTCCTCGAACCAGATCTTGGCGCCGGCGAGGGCGACATAGCCGCCGGCGGCGCCGCACAATGCCCCGCCGGCGATCACCGCGAGCGAGCGGTAAAAGTCGACCGAAACGCCGGCGGCGTCGGCGGCCTGCGGGTTCTCGCCGACCGCCCGCAGCCGTAAGCCCGGCATGGTGCGGAACAGGAACCGCCACACCAGATAAACGATCGGGATGGTCAGGTAGACCATCGGATCTTGCGCGAACACGATCTTGCCGACCACCGGCAGCTCGGAGAGGAACCCGAGCTTGACCGCGGTGAAGCCGCCGACCGCCTTGTTCATCCACGCGCCACCCAGCAGCGCAGTCAAGCCCGAGCCAAAGAACGCGATCGTGATTCCGGTCACCACCTGATCAGCACGAAGCGTCACGACCAGGAACGCGAACAGCACCGACACCGCCGCCCCCGCCGCCAACGCTGCCGCCATGCCGAGCCAGGGGCTACCGCCGGTCGCAAGGTAGGCGACGACCGCGGCGAGCGCGCCGCACAGAAACAGGCCCTCCGCGCCCAGATTGAGCACGCCCGCGCGCTCATTCAGGATCAGCCCGAGGGTCGCCAGCAGCAACGGCGTCGCGAAGATCGGGGTGTAGGCGAGCCAGTCGACGATGAAGGTCAGCATGGCCGTTACTCGCGCGCGAGACGAAGACGATAGGAAACGAAGAACTGCGACGCGGCGACGCAGAGCACGATCACTGCCTGCAGAAGTTGCACCAACGCCTCGGGCACGCCGTAGAAGCCCTTGATGCTCTGTCCGGCGGTATAGAGGCCGCCGATCAGGATGGCGACCACCAGGACCCCGAGCGGGTGGTTACGCGCCAGGAACGCGATGACGATGCCCGAAAAAGCGTAGCCGGCCGCCATCGTCGCGGTCAGCCGAAACTCCTGGCCCGCCGCCATCACGAAACCGGCCGCTCCCGACAAGGCGCCGGAGAGGCCGGCCGAAAGAAAGACGATCAAGGCGACCGGTACGCCGGCGGCGAGCGCCATCCGCGCGTTGGAGCCGACCAGGCGGGCGTAGGCGCCAAAGCGGCTACGTTCGACCAGCCACCACATCACCGCGACCAGGGCGACCCCGACGAACAACCCGAGATGGACTTTCTCCCAGCCGATCTTGGGCAGCTGCTCGACCGGATCGAACTTGATCGAGTGCGGAAAGCGTTCGTGCGGATCCTGCCACGGCCCGTAGACCTGGTTCAGCACCACTTGAAAAGCAATATAGGAAAACAGCAGCGTCGAGATCACCTCGTTCACGTTCAGGCGGACCTTGAGGAACGCGGGGACCAGCGCCCAACCGAAGCCGCCCGCGCAAGCCAGCGCGAACATGATGTAGAGGCGCAGGCCCGGCGGTCCGATGTCGTAGATCGAGATGAACGTCGCCCCGATCGCCCCCCAGAAGAACTGGCCCTCGATACCAATGTTCCAGTAGTTGACGCGGAACGCCATCGCCGCCGACAGCCCGACCAGGATCAACGGACTCGATTCGATCAGCACACTCGACAACCCGAGCCGATCGAAGAAGGTGAGCAGGATGAACTCCTCGTACATGCCGCCGAGATTGACGCCGGCCACGAGCAGAATCGCCGCCGAGATCGCAATCCCGGCGACGATCGACAGAATGACATAGAGCGCGTGCTGCCAACGCGGGATCGACTGCCGGACCTCGAGATTGAGGCGTCCAAACCGGCGAACCCGCGGTTCGACCGATGGGGCGGCGGCAGGCGACGTCATCGTCCAGAGCCTCCGCCGCGGCTCACGCGTGATCGACCATCGCCCGCCCAACGGCGTGGCGGTCGGCCGGACGCGCGAACTCGGCGACGATCCGGCCGCGGTTCATGACGCCGATGCGGTCCGACAGGGCGAGTACCTCGTCCAAATCCTCGCTGATCAAGAGGACGGCGGCGCCTTGATCGCGGGCGGCGCGGAGATGGGCGTGCACGGCCCCGCACGCCCGCACATCGAGCCCGCGCGTCGGCGAATGCGCCAGAATGACCTTAGGCTCCCCGGCGAGTTCGCGCGCCAGCACCAGCTTCTGCGCGTTGCCGCCCGAGAGCAGCCGCGCGCGAGTCGCCGGAACCGCGCCCTGGATCTCGAACGCGCCGATGGCCTCGCGCGTCGCGCTCCGCATGCGTCCGGTAGCGACCCAGTAGCCGCCGCCGTAGCGGCCGTTGTCGAGGCCGCCGACGGCGTAGTTGTCGGTGACCGAGAGATCAGCGGCAAGCCCGAACACATAACGGTCGGCGGGGACGCTCGCCAGTCCGGCACGGCGGCGGCTGCGCACGTGCGCAGCGGTCACGTCGCGCCCACCGATCGCGATCGCGCCCGCGGTTGCCGCGCGAACGCCCATCAGAACCTCGGCCAATTCGGGCTGACCGTTGCCGCCGACGCCGGCGATGCCGTAGATCTCGCCGGCTTTGACGGCAATCGAAACGCCGTTCAGGGTCGGTGCGCCGTCGTCGCGGATCGCGACCAGCGCGCGGACGTCGAGCCGGACCTCGCCGGCGGCGTGGGCCGGCAAAACGCCGTCGTCGCGGACCGCCGCGCCCACCATCAACTCGGTCAACCGCTCGGCATCAAGGTCGGCCGGCCGGCCGACCGCGACCGTACGGCCGCGGCGCATAACCGTGACCTTGTCGGCAAAGCGGCTGACTTCACGCAGTTTATGAGTGATCAAGATGACGCACGTACCGCGCCCGGCGAGATCGCGCGCCATCGCCAGAAGGCGATCGGCCTCCTCGTCGGTCAAGACCGCGGTCGGCTCGTCCAAGATCAGGACGCGGGCACCGCCCATCAGCACCTTGATGATCTCGACGCGTTGCTGCTCGGAAACCGAGATCGCGTCGACCCGCGCCGCGGGATCGAGCGCGAATCCGAGTTCGCCGCAATAACGCTCGACCTCGGCTACAGCGCGTGCGAGCCCGTTCCGACCGCCGCCGGCGTCGGGATTGGCGAGCAGCACGTTCTCGGCGACCGTGAACGGCCGCACCAGCTTGAAATTCTGGTGCAC
Source organism: Alphaproteobacteria bacterium (assembly GCA_016869275.1). Lineage (GTDB taxonomy): Bacteria > Pseudomonadota > Alphaproteobacteria > SHVV01 > SHVV01 > SHVV01. The sequence continues at coordinate 80,293 of VGEO01000001.1, forward strand.
CATACCGATGCCAAGGCGACGCGCGTCGCGCGGACCCTGGATCGCGACCGCGACGCCGTCGCGGAGCACGCGGCCGCGGTCGGGAGCGTAGAGCCCGCACGCGACGTTCATCAGCGAGGACTTGCCAGCGCCGTTCTCACCGAGCAGCCCGTGAAGTTCGCCGTAATCGGCGGCGAAATCGGCCTCGTCGAGCGCCGGGCTGCCGTCGAAGGCTTTACTGATGCCAGTGAGCGCTAGCGCCGCCGTCATGACAATCGCGCATCCTCAGATGAAGGGACCGGCGCCGCGGACGGCGCCGGTCCCCATCGTCATACGAGGTGTGGCCGGTATGGCCGCCTACTTCACCTTACCGATGACGCCTCTAACGAGGTAGTCCATACCCCACAGGTCGCCATCGCCCGGCGTCTTGCCGGCGGCGACGCGCTCCTTGCCGTCCTGGTCGACGATCGGGCCGGCGAACACGTGCTTGCCCTTGATGATCGCCTCTTTCTCGGCCATCACCTTGTCGACCACGGCCTTGGGCACCGCCGGGTTGCAGCAGGCGATGTCGGGTGGGCCGTTGGATATGCCGAGGAACGAACCGAACTGGCTCGGTTTCCAATTGCCGGACTTGATCGCCTTGACGGTCGGAGTCAGGTATTTGTCCCACACCCACACCGACGAGCATAGCGTCGCTTTGGGCGCGAACTCGCTCATGTCGCGGTGGTGCCCGGTCGCCCATACGCCCTTCTCCTGCGCTGCCACCAGCGTCGCCGGCGTGTCGACATGGATGCCGAGGACGTCGATCCCCTGTTCGATCAGAGCCAGCGCCGCTGCGCGCTCCTTGACCGGATCGTTCCAGGTGCCGACGTAGATGACGTTCACGGTCGCGTTCGGGTTGGTCTGGCGGGCGCCGAGCAGGTAGCCGTTGACCGCCCAGTTGACGATGCCGATCGGGTGCGCGGCGACGAAGCCGAGCTTGCCCGACTTGGTCATCGCGCCAGCGACCATGCCACAGAGATAGTGGCCCTCGTAGGTGCGGCCGTAGAACGACTCGAGATTGGCGCCGTTGGTGGTGCCGGCGGCGTTCACGAACGCGACCTTGGGGTATTCCTTGGCCAAGTCCTTGAAGGTGTCGCTATAGCCGAACGCAGATCCGATGATCACGTTATAGCCGCGGCGGATGTAACGTTCCGCGGCCGGGCGGATTTCGGAGGCGACTTCGGGCACCTTTTCGGTGAACGGAATTTCCATGCCGAGTTCCTTCTGCATGCGCAGCCGTGCCTCGTCGTGTGCCTGCTGCCAGCCGCCGTCGTTCTTCACCTGGAAATAGATCCAGGCGACTTTGGCATCGCCTTCGAGCCTGAACTGCGCCTGAGCGGCGGTGGCCGCGGCCAGGGCGACGATCGCGGCGCCGGCCGCGATCAAACTCTTTTGTAACGTCATGCGTAACCTCCCAAATGAGCCGGACCACTTGCCGGCGTTGCACAATTTTCGCATCAAACCGAACCCAACGCGACGCCTAACAACCTCCCGCGATCACTTGAGGTGCATGGCCGTCGTCCCGCGCCCGATCCGTTTGCGGGTCTTACCGGTGGCTGCGCGGACGCCGCCCCCGTTCCGCGCCGCGCCATTGCCACGACGCTCCTCGTAGGACGGTTGCAGCGACGTCATCATCTTGACCAGCGCATCGATCGTCGCTTCGAGAAACGCGGCGCCCGAGGCAGCCGAGGCCTTGTGCGGGTCGCCGAAGATCGAGGCGTGATTGGTGCGCGGGGTCGGCCGCCGCCGATAGGTGCGGGCCGGTTCGCCCGGCGCCACCAGATCCCACCCGACCAACGGCGCGTAGACTCCTTTGAGGCGTTCCATCTTGACGAGCGCGGGCCGGGTCGCGAGCTGGAACGAAGTCTCGAATTCGCAACCGTGCCCCATACCGCCGACGCCGGAGCGACGATGCGCGTGAATCGCCGCCGCGCCCGGTTCCCAATAGCTCACCGCCGTCACGGTGAAGTCGAAGTCTTGATCCAAGTCGTCGATCAGCCGCCGTGCCACCGCGTCATTCGAGGTGCCATTGGGACGATTGCCGTTCAGCAGCAGGAGATTGACAAAGCCCTGTTTGATCAACGCGGCGCCGACTTCGTAGACCAGTTGCTGGTAGGTCGGGATCGAGAGCGAAATCGTGCCGGCGAAGTGCTCAAAGGTCTTTGACACCGCATACGGGATCGCGGGCGCCATCACCGCGCCGATCCGCTCAGCGAGTTTGAGTGCGACGTATTCGGCCTGGTGGGTATCGGTGTCGCATGGCATGTGCGGGCCGTGCGCCTCGGTCGCACCGCACGGCACGATCACCAGCCGTTTCGCGGCGATCGCTTGCGCAACCTCTTCAAACGTCATATGAGCGATCGCCACTTCCATGCGGAGCCTCCGTTCAGCGCTCAGCCATGCCTGACATCGAACAGTCGTTCACAATCGACCAGCCGATCGAGCGGGTGTGGGATTTCTTTCAGGATGTGCCGGCAGTCGTGACCTGCATGCCCGGGCTCGAATTCACCGGCGCCACCGGCCCAGCGAGTTATAGTGGCAAGGTCCGGGTCAAGCTCGGTCCGATCGCGGCTGCGTTCCAGGGCGAGGCGACGATCGTCGAAACCAACGCCGCGGAGCGGCGCGCGCGCCTCGAAGCCAAGGGCATCGACCGCCACGGGGGCAATCGCGCCCAGGCGACCGTCACCTACGAACTGACAGCGGCCGGAACCGGCACCGCCGTCCGCCTCTATGGCGACATCAAGCTCGCCGGTGCACTCGCGCAAATGGGCCGGAGCGGTATCATCCAGGACGTCGCCGCCGAGATCACGCGCCAGTTCGCGGAAGCGCTCCGCGCCAAGCTCGCCGCCGCTACCGGGGCGGCCGCCGCGCCAGCGGCTCCGCCGGCGCTCGGCGGCGGTCGCTTGCTGTGGCAGTTGGTCTGGCATCGTGTTCGGAACCTCGTCGCTCGCCTGTTTCGCCTCTGACTACTCGGCGGCCGGCCGGCGGCGGGCAGCCGCGAGTATGGCGTGGATCGCGTTGGGTGAGAGCGGCACCTCGCGGATCGGTGCGATGCCGAGCGGTTTCAGCGCATCCTCGATCGCGGAGGCGATCACTTGGCCGACGGCGATGCACCCGGCTTCGCCGACGCCTTTGACGCCGAGCGGGTTCAAGGGCGAAGGCGTTTCAAGATGCACCATCTCGACATCCGGCACCTCGGTCGCGTACGGCACCAGAAAATCCATGAAATTGGCGTTGACCGGGTTGCCGTCGCGGTCGAACTCGATGCGTTCGTAGAATGCGCCGCCCATGCCTTGAGCGATACCGCCCATCACCTGGCCCTCGACGATCGTCGGATTGATCATCTTGCCGCAGTCGTGGACGCAGACGTAGCGCTTGACGTCGATGGTACAGAGTTCGGGGTCGACCTCGACGATCGCGGCGTGGACGCCGTTGGCCCAGGTCGCGTGCGGCGGGCTGTAATAGTCGGTCGCCTCGATGCCGGGGTGCTGGCCTTCGGCGAGCGGCGGCCCGTCGTGCTTGGAAGCCGGCGCAAACTGAGTCGCGCTTTTAGCCGCTTCGTTGAAGGCGTAGCGGAGCGGGTTGGTCGCGGTCGCGATCTCGGCCAGCGTTACCGAGCGGTTGCTGCCGATGACCCAGGCGGCGCCGTCACGAAGCTCGAGGTCGGACTGCGCCACCTCGAGCATGTTCGCGGCGGCTTCGAGGATCTGCCGACGGGCGATCAGCGCGGCCTTGTGGACCGCGTTGCCGGAGACGACCGCGGCGCGACTCGCGAACGTGGCGACGCCCCATTCGAACGCCTTGGTATCGCCGACCACGACGATCACGTCCTCGACGTTGCAACCGACCTGATCGGCGGCGATCTGGGCGAAGACGGTCTCGTGGCCCTGGCCCTGGCAGGTGAGCCCAGTGTTGACATAAACCTTGCCGGTGATCGGGTGGACCTTGACGTGGCCGCCTTCGTAGGGCCCCAGCCCGGTGCCCTCGACGTAGCAGGCGAGGCCGAGACCGAGGTAACGGCCGCGCGCGCGCGCCGCCGCCTGCTCTTGTTTGAACGCGGCAACGTCGAGCTTGCGCTGCACGAGGTCGAGCGCCCGCGCGTACTCGCCGCTGTCGTAATTGACGGCGAGACCGTCGGCGAACAGCAGCCCCTCGCGCTTATAGGGAAACTCGTGCGGCTGGATGAAATTGCGCCGCCGGACCTCGAAGCGATCGAGCCCGAGTTCGTCGGCCAATTGATCCATCGCCCGCTCGATCGCGAAGCAGGCATGCGGCCGGCCGCAGCCGCGGTAGGGCGTGACCTGGACTGCTGGCGTATAGACCGCCTTGAACTCGACCCAGATGTCGGGAATGCGATAGGGCCCGGCAATCGAGGTCGAAGCAACTTGAGCGACCGCGATGCCGTAAGGAATGAACGCGCCGGTATCGTGGAGGAACGAATCGCGCAGTCCCAGCACGGTGCCGTCCTTCCTGGCCGCGAGCTCGATCTCGTGCACCTGCAGGCGTTCTTGGCTGGCGCCGATGAAATTCTCGACCCGATCTTCGATATATTTGACCGGCCGGCCGAGCTGTATCGCCGCGTACGGCACCAGCACTTCGTCGGGGTGGAACATCATGATCTTCTGGCCGAATCCGCCGCCGACGTTGGGTGCGACCACCCGCACCTTGTCCTCGTCGAGCCGGAAGATCGAAGCGAGCCCGCCGCGCACCGAGAGCGTCGCCTGGGTCGAGTCCCAGACCAGCAGCTCGCCGGTGACGTGGTCCCAGCGCGCCGCGATCGCCCGGCACTCGAGCGGTGCCGCGGTCGAGCGCTCGACCCGCACCTTGATCTTGGTACAGTGTTCCGCGGCCGCGAAGGCGCGATCGGGATCGCCGCTGGTCTGGGCGAAGCGCGCGGCAATGTTGTTGGCGACATCGGGGTGGACGAGCGGCGCACCGGCTTCGATCGCCCGCTCGATGTCCATCTCGACGCCGAGCGGTTCGTAGTCGACCTCGATCAGCCGCGTCGCATCTTCGGCGGTATAGCGGTCGGCGGCGATCACCATCGCGATACACTGACCGACGTAATAGACGTCGCCTTTGGCGAGCGGCCGCTGCGTCTTGGCCGCGATCGAGGGATGGGGGATCAGCAGCGGAAACTCGAGATCGAGCGCGCCGATGTTCTTGTGGGTGTAAACCGCGACGACGCCGGGGTAGCGTTCGGCCGCAGCGGTGTCGACCGACTTGATGCGCGCGCGCGCCACGCTCGAGCGGTGGAACGCCGCGTGCAGTGCGCCGGGAAGATGAATGTCGTCGATGAAACTGCCCTCGCCGCGTAGGAGCGGCGGGTCGTTGTTGCGCTGGACCGAGTCGCCGAAGGAGCGGGTTTCGCGTCGTGCCGCCATGATCCCTCCCCTAGCCGCCGGCGCCGCGCATGAGTTCGACGCTGCGCCGAAACGCGGCGACGATGTTCTTGTAGCCGGTGCAGCGGCAGAGATTGCCCGACAGCGCCTCGCGGATCGCGTCCTCGGACAGGTCGGGCGTCGGGTCTTCCTCGAGGTAGTTGACGATCGCCATCACGAACCCCGGCGTGCAATAGCCGCACTGCAGCGCGTGACACTCGCGAAACGCCTGCTGCACCGGATGCAGCGTGCCGTCCGGCTTGGCGACGCTCTCGATCGTGCGGATGTCGGCGCCGTCAGCTTGGACCGCGAACGCTAGGCACGAGCGGCCGGCGCGTCCGTCGATGATGACCGTGCAGCAGCCGCAGACGCCGTGCTCGCAGCCGACGTGGGTCCCGGTCAAGCCGAGTTCGTGCCGGAGGAAATCCGAGAGCAGCAAGCGCGGACTCACGTCGCGCGTTACTTGCTCGCCGTTGACGGTGAGCGACACACGGACCTTCGGATCGGCGGAGGCGACGGTGTCGGACGGGCGGATTCGGCGCGACATGGCGATTACCGGGCGACGCGGGAGAAAGCGGTGGCGACCGTGCGCTTGACCAGGGTGGCGACCAAGTCCTGGCGAAACGCGGTGCTGGCGTTGCGGTCGTCGCCGGTGGTGACGTAACGGCGGGCGGCCTGAGCGGCGATCTCGAACGAGCCATCGGCGCGAACGCCGACGAGGGCTTTCTCGGCATCGATCAAGCGGGTGGCCTTGGGCGCGATGCCGCAGGCCGCAAGCCGCGCCACCGTGCAGGCACCGCCGCTCCCGACCATGACCAGCGCGCATACCCCGGCGAGCGCATAGTCGCCGTGGCGGCGCGCGACTTCAAGGAACGCGTAACCGGTTCCCGGCGCCAGCGTCGGGATCCGTACTTCGGTCAACACCTCGCCCTGTTCGAGCGCGGTGGTGAGGTGGAAGTGGAAGAAGTCCTCGGCCGCGATCGTGCGCTCGCCTTTGGGGCCGCGCGCCACGACCGAACCGCCGGTCGCAACCAGGAGGCATGGCAGCTCGGCCGACGCGTCGGCATGGGCGAGGCTGCCGCCGATCGTGCCGCGGTTGCGGACGATGATGTGCGCGACATTGCCCAAGACGTCGCGGATCAACGGATTGGCCCGATGCGCCGCTTCGTCGAGCTCAAGTTCGCGATGCCGGGTCATCGCCCCGACGCGAATGACGTTGCCCTCAACCCGGATACCGCGGAGCGCCTCGATCTTGCGCAGATCGACCAGCTTTGATGGCGCCGCCAAGCGAAAGTTGAGGGTCGGGATCAGGCTCTGGCCGCCGGCGAGCGGCCTAGCGCCCTCGTCGCCGGCAAGTTCGGTGATCGCGGCGTCGAGTGACTCCGGGGCGACGTATTGGAACAGCGCCGGTTTCATTCAGCTGCCTTCGCAACGTCGTGCGCGAACCAACCCTCGTCGGGGTCGCGCCACCCAGCCGGGCGCGCGATCGACTGGTCGCGCTTCTTTTCTTCGACATAGGCGCCGCGGTCGAACATCGGGAGCGTCCCGCGGCGCGCGCCGTGCTCGGCACGCTTGGCAGCGGTCGCGGCCGTATCGACCGCATAGCGGGCGCCGATCCGCTTGAGCACGACGCCATAGACGGCGAGCGCCGCTTCGGCCGAAACGAGGCCGCATTGAACGTCATAGGCGACGCGATCGGGTTCGCGCGCGAGCGGATCGCCCCAGCCGCCGCCACCGGTGGTCGCGATGCGAACGACGGCGCCGGCTTTGATCGGGACGTTATCGGACATGCCGGCGACCGGCCGCCCGGAGCCGTCGGCGTCCTCGACCGCGACCCGGTAGGTCGCGCCCGGTCCGCCGCCGTTGACGCCATAGGTATTGACGAGCGCGCGATCGGCGTTGGAGAGCAGCAGGCAGTCCTGCAGCGCCCGTACGCGCTTGTCGTAGCCGAAGCCGCCGCGGCGATAGCCGGCGCCGCCCGAATCGGTTGCGAGCGCGAGCTGCTCGACCAGCACCGGCCAGCGCGTTTCCGAGAACTCGGCCGGCAGGTTGCGCGAATTCGGCACCGCGTGGACCACGTCCGAGCCATCGGCCCACGGCCGCCCCGGACCGCCGCCGCCCAGGACCTCGCGGAACAGGAAGAACTCGCCGTTGTTCTTGGTGCCGTGCAGGCCCCAGATACGGATCGTCTCGTGGTCAGCCGGCATGCGGCCGCCGGTCGCCTTGGCCAGCAGTGCCGCGAAGACGCCAAGCGAGCGCAGCAAGATGAAGAAGCGCAGCCCGGTCGCCTTGCCGAACGAGGGCGTCACCAGCGTGCCTTTGGGCGGAAACTTGACGTCGATCACATCGAGTACGCCCTCGTTCATATCGATCTCGGCGGCGCGCTCGGGCGTGTCGGCGAGCGAGCGCAGCACCGGGCCCATCCACTTACGCACAAACTTGCCGTCGGCGTAGTCGATCGGCCAGTTGATCGGGCCCTTGGCTTCGCGATCGGTGCCGGTGAAGTCTAGTAGAATCTTGTTCCTGGTCTTGATCATGGTGACGCGCAGCGCGTGCAGGCGCGGCCCTTCGACCCCATCGTTTTCGATGTAGTCTTCCCACGCGTAGGTACCGTCCTTGATCTTGGGCAGAAGCTCGCGTCGGATCGCTTCGGCGCAGTTCTCGATCATGGCGTCGAACGCCGCTTCCAGGGTCTCGGCCCCGTAGCGCTCGGCGAGCGCGATCACGCGCTGCGAGCCGAGGCGCGCGGCGCCGATTTCGGCGTCGAGGTCGCCGCGTAGATGCTCGGCGAGGCGCGAGTTGCGGGCGATGATGCGGAACGCTGCTTCGTTGATCTTGCCGCGCTCGTAGATCTTGATCGGCGGTACCACCAGTCCTTCGGTCCACATGTCGGTCGCCTTAACCGGCATGCTGCCGGGGACCGCGCCGCCGACGTCGTCGTGGTGGCCGAATACCTGGCTGAAGCCGATCAGACGGCTGCGGTGGAAGATCGGCAACGTGGTGCAGAGGTCGGGGATGTGCCCGATGCCGCCGCTCGAGTTGTAGGGATCGTTCCAGAAGAAGATGTCGCCGGGGTCGATGTCGCCGGCGAAGTGCTCGAACACCGGCTCGACCAGCGCCGAGTAAGAGCGGCCGGTGAGCTTGCGGCCCTTGGCGTCGAACAGGGCGACCCGGTAGTCGTGCTGGTCGCGGATCATCGGCGAGCGCGCGGTGCGTTCGACCGCGGCCTCGATCTCGAGCTCGGCCGAACGGATCGTGCCGGTGATGACCTCGAGCTCGATCGGTCCGAGGCGCGGGTTGCGGCGCGGCTTGGCGCCGTTCGTTCGTCCTGCCGTCACCGCGCGCTTGCGATTGGTCACGTCCGCTTCTCCACGATCAAGTTGCCGTACGCATCGGTCCGCACCTTCCAGCTCGCCGGCACCACCAGGGTCGAGCCGTACTCCTCGACGATCGCCGGGCCGCTCGCCCTGAACGTTGGGCCCAGGCGGTCGCGGCGATAGATCGCGCAGTCGACCCACCCCTCGCCACGCCAATAAACCTTGCGCCGTACGGCCGGCTTGGCGCGCGCCGCCTTGGCGCGGGGGAGCTTGCGTACGTCGGGGCGGTGGGCACGGCCGACCGCCTGGACGCGGAGGCTCACAAGCTCGACGTCCTGAATTCCCTCGTAGTGGAACCCGAACGTGCGCTCGTGGACGCGGTGGAACGCCTGCCACATCGCCGCCACCGCCTTGCCGCCCCGACTTCCGGCTGGGATCGGCACCGGCACCTCGTGGCCTTGGCCGACATAGCGGACGTCGGCCGAGCGGGCAAGGGCGATGTCGCGCTCGCGCACGCCCTCGGCCGCGATCTCGGCGCGGCCGCGCCGCTCAAGCTCTGCCCAAACCGCTTCGATATCGTCGGCGACCGCACCCGACTGCTGGCGGACGAAGGTACGCACGTAATCGCGCTTGATATCGGAGACGTGGAGGCCGAACGCCGACAGATTGCCCGGATTGGGCGGCGAGATCGCCGTGGCGATGCCGAGGAAGTCGGCGACGTCGGCGGCGAACAACCCGCCGGCCCCGCCGAACGCGACCATAGCGAAGTCGTTCGGATCGACGCCACGCGTCGTCGTCACCTGGCGGATGCCCTGTACCTGACTCGCGGCGGCGATCTCGATCACGCCGGCAGCGGCCTCTTCGGCGGTGAGAGCGAGCTTGCGCCCGAGCGCGTCGAACGCCGTCCGCGCTGCTCCAGCGTCGAGCGTAAGGCCGCCACCGATCAACGAGCCGGGCAGGCGTCCGAGGACGACGGCAGCGTCGGTGACGGTCGGCTGGGTACCGCCGCGGCGATAGCAGATCGGGCCGGGCTCGGCGCCGGCGCTGCGCGGCCCGACTTTCAGCGCGCCGTATTCGTCAATCCAGGCGAGCGACCCGCCGCCCGAGCCGACCGAGACGATGTCGAGCATCGGCGTCTTGACCGGATAGTGTTCGATCAGCGAGTGGCTGGTGAGCTGCGGCGCCAAGTCGCGGATCAGCGAAACGTCGGTCGACGTGCCGCCGACGTCGATCGTCAGGATGTCCTTGTACCCAGCGAGTCCGGCGATGTAGGTGGCGCCGAGCACGCCGCCCGCCGGACCCGACATCAGCATCGTCACCGGTTTCTCGCCGGCAGTGTCGCTCGTCACCACGCCGCCGTTCGACTGCATGATCAGGAACGGCCGCTGGCCGCCAGCCAGTTCGCCGATCCGGGCGCGGGCGCGTCCGAGATAAGTCTTGCAGTAGGGCTTGACCATGACGTCGATCAGAGTCGTCATCGCCCGCTCGTATTCGCGGTACTCCGGAAGCACCACCGATGACAGCGAGACGAAGACCTCGGGGAACCGCTCCGCGATCAGCGCCCCGACCCGGCGTTCATGGGCGTCGTTGGCGTAGGCGTGAAGCAGGCAGACGCCGATGCAGCGGACCCCGAGCTCGACCAACTCAGCCGCAGCGCGGACGACGCTCGTCTCGTCGAGCGGCGTAAGTACGGTCCCCTCGTACGTCAGCCGCTCGACGACCTCGCGGACGAGATGGAGCGGGACCAGCCGCGGCGATTTCACCCAGAAGAACGAATTGCCGTAGCCGTCGGGAACCGATTGGCGCGCGATCTCGATGATATGGCGAAAGCCACGCGTCACGATCAGTCCGAGGCCCTCGAACTTGTGTTCGAGCACAGCGTTGGTGGCGGTGGTCGAGCCGTGCAAGACGTGGCTGACGTCGCTGGCGACGCGGCCGGCGGCACGGACGACTTCCTCGATGCCGTTGATCAGGCCGCGCGAGGGATCGGTCGGTGTGCTCGGGGTCTTGATCGCGAACTGATCGCCCGACGCATCGTCGATGGCGACGACGTCGGTGAACGTACCGCCGGTATCGATCGCGATCCTGAGGTTCAACGCCCGGCTCCCTCGGCTCCTGTATCCTACTTTATGGATATCATATCCATTTTTAACGCTTCCTCAACCGAAAGTCGTACCATCGAAGCGATTGAAGTCGTCGATGTAGGCAGCGGTAAACGCGGCGCCGACGTCGAAGCTGCGGCGGATCGTGCCGGCATTGACGAGATAGTAGCGCCAATCGCCGAGCGCCCGCGCTGCCCGCGCCAGTACCTCGCTGCGCGCTGCGAGTTCGTCCTCGGTCACCCAGTAGCAGGACGAGGCGCGGATGCGGTCGAGGAAGAGTGCGGACAGCCGCCGGAGCGCAAGGCCCTCGGCCGCGAAGTCGCCGAGGTTCCAGTCGATCAAGAAGATCGCGTCGGCTTCGCCACCTTCGAGTGGTCCGACCATGCGCTTGGCCTCGGTGCTCGATCCGCGCCAAGGCACCCAGGTGACATCCGCGGACGCGATGTCCTCGGCCGCCAGCGCCGCCTCGCCCAGCGCCTGCAGGTGCGCGAAGTCGCAGACGATCCGCTTGCCCCTGAGGTCGGCAAGGGTACGTATCAGGCTCGCCGGCACCGCCGCGAACCAGCGGTGCGTACGCCGGGGTTTGCTGCCGCTCGCCCGCATCGGCCACGGCCGATCAGCCCGACGATGGTATTGAGGCAGGCGAAGGTGCAGTCGCCGGCAATCAAGCACTGCGCCGTCGCGGCGGGCTCACCGCCATAGAAGAAATCGAACTCGACGCCGACCTCGCGGTCGTAGCCGAGGGCCGAGGCGGCGCTTAAGTAAGCGTAGGCCGCGGTCATGCCGCCCGGCACCGCCATACCGATCGTGACCTTGTCGCGCGCCATGACGCCTCCGCCGCCGTCCGCGCTCGCCCAGCTACTTTCGCGAGGTCGCGTCGACGCCTCGCCTCGCCTCGACCAGGAGCCTGACCGGTGGGCGCCAGCCGAGCGCCATCGAGACAGCGTTGGCGGCCATCAGCAGCGCTTCGCGGAGCTTCTCTTCGCTCGCGCGCTCGCGCAACAGCGAGCGCCGACAGATGAAGCAAATCGACGCGATGACGCGGCTGTGGCGATCGAACACCGGGGCCGCCAGCGAGCCGGTGAACGGCTGGACGTCGCCCTCGGTGCGAGCGAAACCCTGGCCGCGGATGCGATCGAGAATCGTGCGGAGCTGCGCCGGCTCTGTCACGGTCTCGGCGGTCAAGCGCTCGAGCGGGCCGGCCAGGTAGCGCGCGACGTCGTCCGGCTTGGCATAGGCGAGCAGCGCCTGGCCCTTCGAACCGGCGTGGAGCGGGAAGTGGTAGCCGTAGGCGGCCTTGGTGATGACCTTGCCGCTGGCGTGGTGCGAGTAGAGGACGACGGCGAGCCGACCCGAGCGCTCGACCAGCTGAACCGTGAAGTCGAGGCCCGGTACCGCCACTTCGAGATAGGGCTGGGCGACGTCGAGCACCGGGTGCGTGGCGAGATAGGAGGTGCCGACGAACCAGAGGCGTGGGCCGATGCTATAGCGGTTGGTGTCGGAGTGGCGGATAACGAACCCGCCCTGCTCAAGCTGGTCGAGCGTGCGATGCACGGTCGCCCACGAAAGCCCGAGCGCCGCCTCGACGTCAGTTGCGCGTGCCGGCTGCACCGCCAAATATTCGAGGATTTCGAGCGTACGCCGCACGCCTTTGAGCGCCGTGCGGTTCGCACCACCGTCGTCGAACACGGTCTTCTTCTTGCGCGCCATCTTCACCTCCGCCGGGCGCGATTGTATCAAATGCGGAAGCCAGGGGTGACGATCCAGCCTTGTTTCCGCTTAGGAAAAAAAGTTGAAAGTTGATAAACCGACCGCTATCGTCGTTTCGTCTCCAGCCACAATAAGGCGAACGTGCCGTTCGGTCTTCTCAAATACGGTTTACGCCGGCGCTACCCGGCACGCCCGGATCTCCCGCCCGAGCCCGACCTCAGGCCCGCCTACGACGTCGTGATTGTCGGCGGCGGCGGCCACGGGCTCGCCATCGCCTATTACCTGGCGCGCGAGCACGGCATTACCAACGTCGCCGTGCTCGAAAAAAACTACATCGGCGGCGGCAATACCGGACGCAACACGACCGTGATCCGGTCGAACTACGTTACCCCCGAGTCGGTCCGCTTCTACAAAGCGGCGGTCGAGCTCTACCGCGACCTCTCCGAGGAGCTCGACGTCAACCTGATGTATGCGGAGCGCGGCCAGCTTACGCTCGCGCACAACGACGCCAGCATAAGGAGCTTTCGCCTGCGGGCCGAGGTCGGAAAGCTCCTCGGCACCCGGATCGAGTTGATCGACCCGCCGGCGATCCGTGCGCTGGTGCCGGCGCTCCACATGCCGGAAGGCGGCCGCTACCCGATCCTCGCCGGCCTCTGGCACCAGGATGGCGGTCTGGCCCGCCACGATGCGGTTGCCTGGGGTTTTGCCGCGCGTGCAGCGGAGCGCGGGGTCCACATCTTTCAGCGTACCGAGGTAACTGGGATCGACGTCGAAAGCGGCCGCGCCGTCGGCGTTGCGACCAATCGCGGCCGCATCGCCGCCGGTGCCGTCGTTCAAGCGGTCGCCGGCTATTCGTCGCTGCTCGCCAAGATGGCAGGGTTCCGGCTGCCGATCCGCACCTATCCGCTGCAGGCGATGGTGACCGAACCGGTCAAACCGTTTCTCGAGCCGCTGGTATCGTCGGCGCAGCTCCACGCCTACGTGTCGCAGACCGCGCGCGGCGAACTGGTGATCGGCGGCGGCTCCGATCCCTACGAGCTCTATTCGACCCGATCGACGCTTGACCTCAAGGAGAGCCTAATCCAGCACACGCTCGAACTTTTTCCGTTCCTCGCCAACGTCAAGCTCCTCCGCCAATGGGCCGGCGTCACCGACATGACGCCCGACTACAGCCCGATCATGGGCGAGAGCCCGGTCGCCGGTTATTGGCTCGACGCCGGCTGGGGCACCTACGGCTTCAAGGCGACGCCGGCGTCGGGACGCTACATGGCGCGCGCGATCGCGACCAACCGCGTCCCCGACATCTTGCGCCCGTTCGCGCTCGACCGTTTCCGCAGCCTCGCGCTCGTGAACGAGATGGGCGCGACCGCGGCGAGCCATTAGGCGCGGGTGCGCCATGAAGCTGCTCCGCTGCCCGCTCAACGGCCCGCGTAACATCAGCGAGTTCGTGTGCTGGGGCGAAGTCGCCGACCAACCCGATCCCGCGACCGCCGACGACTTGGCGTGGACCGACTATCTCTATTTCTCGAATAACACCGCAGGGGTCGTGTTTGAGTGGTGGTGCCACACGCCGACCAGCTACTGGTTCATCGCCGAGCGTCACACGGTAAGCGACGACGTCATCCGCACCTATACTATGGACGAGTTTAGGGCGATCCGGCGAGACGGACGATGAGCGGCGTCAACCGGATTCCCGGCGGACTCCTGGTCGATGCGGCGCGGCCCGTCCGCTTCACGTTCGAGGGCCGTGCCTATGACGGCTTAGCCGGCGATACCATCGCGAGCGCACTCGCCGCGAACGACGTACGGGTGCTGTCGCGATCCTTCAAGTACCACCGCCCGCGCGGCATTCACTCGATGGCAGCGTGGGACGCGAACGCGCTGGTGCAGCTTCCGGGTGAGCCCAACGTCCCGGCCGAACGCACGCCGATCGTGCCCGGGCTTGCGGTGCGGGGGCAGAACTATCGCGGCTCGCTCGCCCATGATCGTGATGCCTGGCTCGGGCGCTTCGCCCGCTTCATGCCGGTCGGCTTCTACTACCGTGCGTTCTTCAAACCGCATGGCGCCTGGCAGCGGTTCTGGGAGCCGCGCGTTCGCGCACTTGCCGGCCTCGGCGCGGTCGCGCTCGACGCACCGCACGGCCACTTCGACAAGGTCCACAACTTCTGCGATGTCGCGGTCATCGGCGGCGGGCGCGCCGGCCTCTCCGCGGCGCTCGCCGCGGCCGGCGCCGGCGACCAAGTCCTCCTCGTCGATCACAACCCGGTATTGGGCGGCGCCCTCAACTACGGTCGCGCCGCAGTCGAACGCGCGGCAACGCACGCCGAGCGCGACCGCCTGGTCGGCGCCGTCGGCGGCGTGCGGCGGATCACGGTCATGACCGGCGCGGTCGCCAACGGCTATTTTGCCGACCATTGGCTCGCGATCATCCAGGGCTCGCGGCTTCACAGAGTGCGGGCCGGCCGCGTGGTGCTGGCGACCGGCGCGATCGAACAGCCGGCCGTGTTCCGCGGCAACGACATCCCCGGCGTTATGCTGGGCTCGGCGGCGCAGCGCTTGATCCGCCTCTATGGCGTCCGCCCCGGCCGGACGGCGGTCGTCGTCGCCGGCACCGACGACGGCTATGGCGTCGCGCTCGATCTGCTCGACGCCGGCGCCACAGTCAGCGCCATCGTCGAGCTCCGCCCTGAGCCCTCGCGCGACCCGCGCGCGGTCGCGGCGGCCGGACGCAACATCCGGATCGTCAACGATGCGTCGATCATTGCGGCGGAAGCGGTCGATGGCCATCTCGCTGCTATCGCGATTCGCCGACAAGGCGACAATACCAGACACGGCGAGGCGATCGTCTGCGATCTCGCCGCTGTTTCGGTCGGACGCTTACCCGCCTATCAACTCGCCCTCCAAGCCGGCGGCCGGCTCGACTATGATGACGCGCGCGCACACTTTTCGATCGCCGGCCTGCCGCCCGGGGTCACGCTCGCCGGCTGGACCGCCGGCGAGGACATCGGCGCCAACCATCCGTGGCCGATCTACCCCCACCCCGACGGCAAAGCGTTCGTCGATTTCGACGAGGATCTGCAGATCGACGACATCGAGAACGCGGTCGCCGAGGGCTACCGCGAGATCGAGTTGGTCAAGCGCTTCTCGACGGTCGGAATGGGCCCGAGCCAGGGCCGGCATTCGGCGCTGACCGCGGCGCGACTCGTCGCCAAGGAGACCGGCCGGCGCGTCGGTGACGTCGGGGTCACCACCGCGCGGCCGCCGGTGGTCGGTGAGAAACTCGGCGTCCTCGCCGGCCGCGGTTTCGATCCCGAGCGCAAGACGGCGATGCACCACCGCCACCTCGAAGCCGGAGCGCAGATGATGACCGCGGGCGCGTGGTGGCGGCCGGCTTACTACGGCGTCCTCGCCCACCGCGCCGACGCGATC
The DNA here is from genome assembly GCA_016869275.1 of Alphaproteobacteria bacterium. Taxonomy (GTDB): domain Bacteria; phylum Pseudomonadota; class Alphaproteobacteria; order SHVV01; family SHVV01; genus SHVV01. The sequence continues at coordinate 96,253 of VGEO01000001.1, forward strand.
GCGCGCGAAGTGCGCGCAGTCCGCACCGCCGTCGGCATGATCGACGTCTCGACCTTGGGCGGCCTCGAAATTCGCGGCCCCGACGCCGCCGAGTTCATGAACCGGATGTACACCTTCACTTATACCAAGCAGGCGGTGAACCGGCTCCGCTACGTCCTCATGGTGAACGAATCGGGCGCCATCATCGACGACGGCGTCGCCTGCCGTTTCGGAGACGATCATTTCTACGTCACTACCACGACCACCGGCTCGGACCGGGTCTACCAGACCATGCTGTGGTGGAATGCCAAATGGCGGCTCGATGTCGATATCGCCAACGCCACCGCCGCGTTCGCCGGCGTCAACATCGCCGGCCCGCGCGCCCGCGACGTGCTGGCGCCGCTGGTCGAGGGGTGCGGCGTCGATGCCGGCGCCTTCCCCTATCTCGGCGCGTTTGAGGCCCGGATCGCGGGCATTCCCGCGCGCTTTTTGCGGGTCGGATTCGTCGGCGAACTGGGCTTCGAGGTCCATGTCCCGGCGAGCCAAGGCGAAGCCTTGTGGGATGCCTTGATGGATACCGGGCGCGGCGCCGGCCTCGTGCCGTTCGGCGTCGAGGCGCAGCGGGTGCTAAGGCTCGAGAAGGGGCACATCATCGTCGGTCAGGACACCGACGCGATGACCACGCCCGAAGAAGCCGACATGCTGTGGGCAATCGCGGCCAAGAAGCCGTTCTTCATCGGCAAGCGCGCGCTCGTGATCCGCGACAAGCATCTGTCCCGGCGCAAGCTGGTCGGTTTCGCGGTCGCGGGTGCGCCGCCGCTTCAGGAATCGAACCTCGTTCTCAAAGGCGGAAACGCCGTCGGCTTTGTTACCTCGGTCGCGTGGTCGCCCACGCTCAATCGTACCATCGGGCTCGCTTATGCGGCGCGCGAGGATGCCGCGCCCGATCGCTCCCTCGTGATCCGGCTCGACGACGGGCGCGACGTTCGCGCGACCGTGGTCAAGCTCCCGTTCTACGACCCCGACGCGGCGCGGCAGGCGCTGTGATGACGACGATCCAGCCCTCGGCCTATCGGATCCGCTCGCCCGTCTATCGGCGGCTCGAAGCGGCGGGCGCCGTCTTTGCCGCTGTCGGCGAGGCCGTGGTCGCGGCGAACTTTGGCGACCGGGCCGGCGAGACTCGCACCGCGCGAACGCTCGGCGTCGTCGATCTCTCGTGCTTGCCGCGCATTGGCTTCAAGGGCCGCGGCGCGGTCGAATGGTTGACCGCGCAGCACGTGGGTATGCCGGACACCCCTAACCGGGCGGCCCCGCAAGCCGACGGCGCGCGCGCCGTTCGCTTGAGCGCGAGCGAGGTCCTGATCCTCCCCGATCGGGCCGGACGCTCCGGCTTGGCCGCGGACCTTGAGGGCGCCTGGCAGCGCGAGACCCTCCAGCCGCGCGGCTACCTGCTGATGCGCGCGGACACCCACGCCTGGTTTTGCGTGACCGGCACGGCCGCCCCCGCATTCTTCGCCAAGCTGTGCGCGGTCGACCTTCGCGCCGACCGTTTCGGCCGCAATGCGGTTGCGCAAACGATCCTGGCGCAGGTCGGAGCGATCATCGTTCGCGGCGATGTTGGTCCGGCTCCCGCTTTCGACGTGCTCGCCGATTGGGCCGCCGCCGACTATCTGCTGCCGGTCCTGATCGACGCGATGGCCGAGTTCGGCGGCCGGCTGATCGGGCTCGACGCCCTCGCCGCGCTCGTCGCCGACGGAGGAACGTGATGGCGCCCCCGCCTCGCCCACCCGAACGCCGCCGCGGGAAAAAAGACCCAGGGTCGCGGGCGACCGTCGCCGCCGCACCCGCGCTCGAAGCGGCGATCGGCCGCCAAGTACGCCGTTTCCGGCAGCGGCTCGATGTTACGGTCGCGGAACTCGCGAAGCAAGCCGACCTCTCGCCCGGTATGCTGTCGAAGATCGAGAACGGATTGACCTCGCCCTCGCTCGCGACCCTGCGCGCGCTCTCGCTCGCACTCAACGTTCCGGTGACCGCGTTCTTTCGCAGTTTCGAGGAGCACCGCGACGCGACCTTCGTCAAGGCCGGTCAGGGTCTTCAGATCGAACGGCGCGGCACCCGGAGCGGCCACCAGTACCGGCTGCTTGGCCATTCGTTCGGCAAGAACGTCGCGATGGAGCCCTACGTCGTGACGTTGACGGAGAAATCGGAGGTGTTCCCGCTGTTCCAGCACGCCGGCAACGAGCTGATCTATTTGCTCGAGGGCGAGATGGACTACCAACATGGCGGCGCGACCTACCGCCTGGCCCCTGGCGATTCGCTGTTCTTCGACGGCAATGCGCCGCATGGGCCAGAGACTTTGGTGCGGTTGCCGATCCGGTTCCTGTCGGTGATCGCGCAGGCGCGCGGCGACGATTCTTGATTTTCCTGTTATGAAACTATTTTTCTTCTCTATTGTGAAACCCCTGCGCATCGGCTATCGCAGGACGTGAGAAGCGATCACGATGTGCGGAATCGTCGGACTGTTTCTGAAGTCGGATAGGCTCGAGCGCGAACTCGGCCGCCACCTGAGCGCGATGCTGGTCGAGATGACCGACCGCGGGCCCGACAGCGCGGGTATCGCGCTCTATGGCCGTCCGCTCGGCGCGGCCGACGCCAAACTGACGCTCTACCACCGCCGGCGCGACCACGATTGGCCGGCGCTCGGAGCCGAACTTGGCGCTGCGCTCGGCGCCCGGATCGCGATTGACGCCAAAGGCAACGCCGCGGTCGTGACCCTCCCCGCCACGCAGCTCGATCCGGCGCGGGCGTGGCTCAAGCGCCATAAGCCCGACGTGTTCGTCACCAGCTGGGGCGCGGCCGTCGAGATCTACAAGGACATGGGGCTGCCCAAGGACGTCGTCGATCGCTACCGCCTCGGCGCCGCCCACGGCACCCACGGCATCGGTCACACCCGCATGGCGACCGAATCGGCGGTCACCACCGAGCACTCGCACCCGTTTGCCGCCGCAGCCGACATTTGCCTTGTGCACAACGGCTCGCTATCCAACCACAACCGCCTGCGACGGTGGCTCGAGCGCCACGGCCAAAGCTTCGAGAGCGATAACGACACCGAGGTCGCCGCGCGCTATTTCGCCTTCCGCCTGAACGAAGGGGCGACGCTCAAGGAGGCGTTCGAAGCCGGGCTCAAGGACCTCGACGGCTTCTATACCTTCGCCATCGGCACCCGCGACGGGTTCGCGGTAATGCGCGATTCGTTCGCGTGCAAGCCGGCGGTGATGGCGGAAACCGACGATTGGGTGGCGATGGGCTCGGAGTTCCGCGCGCTCGCGGCGCTCCCCGGCATCGCCGATGCGTCGATCTGGGAGCCGGCGCCCGAGATCGTCTATAGCTGGACACGGTCCTAGCGCCCATGACACACGACCCATCCGGTGCGGCGGCGCGGGCCGAACGCGCAAGCGACGGCGCCGTTGTCGTCGACCTCGCCCAAACGTCGGTTCGCGACCTCAACCACCGCCTGCATCGTTTGACCGTGCAGTCGAACGAGCGCCTGTGGCGTGTTCTCAATGCCGCGGGAAAGCATGCGCTGGCGGTCGGGCTCAACCAACCGATCGAGGTCGTGGTGATCGGCCATACCGGCTACTTTAGCGGCGGCATGAACCAAGCGGCCACGCTCACGATCGAGGGCCATGCCGGTCCCGGCGTCGCCGAGAACATGATGTCGGGGGTGGTCCGCGTCCGCGGCAATGCGTCGGCTTCGGCCGGCGCGTCGGGTCGCGGCGGTTTGCTCGTGATCGAGGGCGATGCCGCGTCGCGCTGCGGCATCTCGATGAAGGGGATCGATATCGTCGTCGGCGGCTCGGTCGGGCACATGGCCGCTTTCCTCGGCCAAGCCGGCCGGCTGGTGGTGTGCGGCGACGCCGGCGACGACTTGGGCGATTCGATCTACGAGGCGGCAATCTACGTTGGCGGCAAGGTCGGACGTCTCGGCGCCGACTGCATCGAGAAGCCGATGACGCCCGCCCATCGAGCCGCGCTGGAAGCCCTGCTCAAGCAGGCGGCGATCGAACACGATCCGGCGGCGTTTCGCCGGTTCGGGTCGGCACGCAAGCTTTATCACTACCACGTCGACAACGCCGACGCGTACGCCTGAGATGACCGTCGGCCCGCGCAGCCTGCGCCCGTCCGCCCTCTTCCCGCCCGAGGTGCTGCAAGAGATTCACCGCGCCGCCAACGAAGGCGTCTACGCGATTCGCGGTTTCGGCGCCAAGCGCGCGCTGCCGCATTTCGACGACCTGCTCTTTCTCGGTGCCTCGATGTCGCGCTATCCGCTCGAAGGCTACCGCGAGCGCTGCGACACCAACGTCGCGCTCGGAACGCGTTTCGCGAAGAGACCGATCGAGCTCAAGACGCCGATCACCTTCGCCGGCATGAGCTTCGGCGCGCTCGGCACCCACGCCAAGGAGGCGTTGGGCCGCGCCGCCACCGCGCTCGGCACCACCACCACGACCGGCGACGGCGGCATGACCGATGAAGAGCGGCGCGCCTCGAAGACGTTGGTCTATCAGGTCTTGCCCTCGCGCTACGGCTTGAACCCCGATGATCTCCGACGTTGCGACGCGATCGAGGTCGTGGTCGGCCAAGGTGCGAAACCGGGCGGCGGCGGCGTCTTGCTCGGGCAGAAGGTGACTGAGCGCGTCGCTGGCATGCGCACGCTCCCCGTGGGCATCGACCAGCGCAGCGCCTCGCGCCACCCCGACTGGACCGGCCCCGACGACTTGACGATCAAGATCGAAGAACTGCGCGAGATCACCGATTGGGAGAAACCGATCTACGTCAAGGTCGGCGCCAGCCGGCCTAAGTACGACATCCCGCTCGCGGTCAAGGCCGGCGCCGACGTGATCGTCCTGGACGGGATGCAGGGCGGCACCGCGGCAACCCAGGACGTCTTCATTGAGCACGTCGGCATCCCAACGCTCGCCGCGCTCCGCGAAGCGGTCGATGCGCTGCAGGAACTCGACATGCACCGCAAGGTGCAGCTCATTATCTCGGGCGGAATCCGCACTGGCGCCGACGTCGCCAAGGCGCTTGCGCTCGGCGCCGATGCGGTGGCGATCGGGACCGCGGCGCTAGTGGCGCTGGGTTGCAACAAGACGGCGTATCTCGAAGACTATCGCGCGCTCGGCACCGAGCCCGGCTATTGCCACCACTGTCACACCGGCCGTTGCCCGGTCGGGGTCACCACCCAGGACCCGACGCTCGAGGCCCGGCTCAACCCGGAGCAGGGTGCGCGTTGGCTCAAGAACTACGTCACCGTCATGACGCTCGAAGCCCAAACCATTGCGCGCGCCAACGGCAAGTCGCACGTTCTAAACCTCGAGCCCGAGGACTTGGTCGCGCTCACGGTCGAGGCCGCGGCGATGGCGCGGGTACCGCTCGCCGGCACCGACTGGATTCCGGGACGCTCCGGCCGTCGCGACGGCTGAGTCGACAAACTCGCGATGCTGCGGCTCTAATGGCGCCCATACGACAGCCCGCGCCGAAGCGGGCGGATGCAGAGAGGGAGGTTCCGATGACCGTCGATCTCGCCAAGGTCGCCCGCGACCAGAAGCTCAAATATTTCCTGATCAGCTATACCGATCTCGTCGGCACCCAGCGCGCCAAGCTGGTCCCGGCGGCGGCGATCGGGGCGATGCAGAAGGAAGGCGCCGCGTTCGCCGGGTTCGCGACCTGGCTCGACATGACGCCGGCCGATCCCGACACCTTTGCGATGCCCGATCCCGCCAGCCTCACCGTGCTGCCGTGGAACCGCGACATCGGCTGGCTCGCCGCCGACCTGTGGATGGGAGGTAAACCGGTCGAGGCCTCGCCGCGACGGATGCTCAAACGCCAAATCGAGCGTGCGGCCGACGCCGGCTGGCGCATGAAAAGCGGCGTCGAGTGCGAGTACTTTCTCATCAGTCCCGACGGCAGCGCGATCGCGGACGGCCGCGATACCCAGTCGAAGCCGTGCTACGACCAAGTCGCGCTGATGCGCCGTTTTCCGGTGATCCGCGCGATCTGCGATGCGATGCTCGAGCTCGGCTGGCGCCCCTACCAGAACGACCACGAGGACGCCAATGGCCAGTTCGAAATGAACTGGACCTATGCCGACGCCCTGGTCACCGCCGACCGCCACGCGTTCTTCAAATACATGGTGAAGACGCTCGCCGAGGATCACGGCATGCGCGCGACCTTCATGCCGAAGCCGTTCGCGAACCTCACCGGCAATGGTTGTCATGCCCACGTGTCGTTGTGGGATGCCGCCGGCCGCAAGAACCTGTTTCTCGACCCCAAGGACGAGATGGGGATCGCCAAGGTCGGCTACCAGTTCCTGGCCGGCGTTCTGAATGCGGCCGAGGCCTTGTGTGCGTTCTTCAACCCGACCGTCAACAGCTTCAAGCGGTTGAACGCCTCGACCACGCTCTCGGGCGCGACTTGGTCGCCCAACGCCATCACCTATTCCGGCAACAATCGCACCCACATGGTGCGCATACCCGACAAGGGCCGCTTCGAGTTCCGCCTGATGGACGGCGCCGCCAATCCCTACCTGTTGCAGGCGGGACTGCTCGCCGCCGGACTCGACGGCATCGCGAACAAGCGCGATCCCGGCAAGCGCCTCGACATCAACATGTATACCGACGGGCACGCGCTCAAAGGCATCCGCCGCCTCCCCGGCAACCTCCTCGATGCGATCCGCCTGTTCGAGAAGAATGCCGTCGTCAACGCCGCCTTCGGCGCTGACGTGGTCAAGTCTTACGTCAAGCTCAAGATGGCGGAGTGGCGCGATTTCACCGCCCACTTGTCGAGCTGGGAGCGCGACAAGACGCTCGACTGCTAGCCGGAGGGTCGCGCGGCGAACAGCACGAGCGCGCACGCGACCGCTACCGGCGCCGCGACGATCAGGCTGTCGAGCCGGTCCATGACCCCGCCGTGGCCGGGGAGCGCGCTGCCGAAGTCCTTGATTCCGGCCCGCCGTTTCAGCGCCGACGCGCCGAGGTCGCCGACGATGCCGGCCGCCGCGACCAGTAGCGTCGCGCCGTAGTAGGCAAGCACCGGAACGTCGGGGAGCGCGACGCGCACCAGGGCGGCTCCGCCGAGCGCGCCGACCACGGCGGCCGCCAGTCCTTCCACGGTTTTGGACGGACTGATCGACGCGAACAGCGGCGTTCGTCCTGCGAGCAGGCCGCCGAACATGGCGGCGACGTCGGCCAAGCCGACCACGACGATCGTCCACACCACGAGCGCGAATCCGTCAGGCGTCTGGCGCAGGCCCACCAGGAGCGCGATTGGCGCCGCGACATAGGCGACGACCGCGGCATCGAGCGCCATGGCGCGGACGACCTCGCGCGCCCGCCCGCGCGGCAGTCCGGCCAAGCGCAAGATGACGATCGCGGCGACTGCGGTTGCCAAGCCGCCGTTAGCCTGCCAGAACCCGGTCGCGGCCACGATCGCGCCGCCGGCGAGCGCCAGCGCCCAGGTCCGGTACGGAACCGTGTGCCGCACCGCGCGGGCGACTTCGCGGACCGCCTGCGCCGTCGCGACCGCCATCACCACGCCGAACGCGCCGGCGCCCCAGCCCAGGGTCGCGAGCAACACCGCCGTGATCGCCGCCCACACGCCGAACCGCGGCCACAGCGAACCGCGGGCGCGGGCATTGGCGCGGTCGCGCTCGCTCGCCCGGCGCCGGCCGGCGATCAGGTTGGTGACGACGACCAAAGCGGCGCCGCCCGCGAACACCAGGGCGAGCCGGTTCGCGATCGGCCACCATGTGTCGGGAAACGCCGCGTCGAGCACGCGCGCCGCTAAGCGCTGTAGATGGTCGGACCCGGAATCAGGACCCGGGTCCACGCCGGCGGCAGCGTCCGAAACACCCGACCGGCGAGCGCGACCGGCCACGGGAACACGATCAGCGCCTTGTTGGCGGCGATCCCCGCGACGATCCGGCGCGCAGCCTCGTCGGGCTCGAGCAGAAACGGCACACGGAAGCGATAGCGCGCGGTCATCGGCGTCTGTCGACGAGTACTAGACGCAGTGTCGCAAACGGCGGTGCGTGCAACGGAGAAATACCTTGGGCAGGGACCGCTAGGAGGCCTTAGTCGCGATCATCGGGTGAAACAGGTCGCCCTGCTCACCGCGCGCCTTGAGCCAAGCGCTCGGCACGAAGCGTTCGCCATGGCGCGCGGCCAGCCGCTCGCAGGCCGCCACGAATGCGGCCGGCCCGACCATATCGATGTAGGAGAGCGGCCCGCCGGTCCACGGCGCGAAGCCCCACCCCAACACGGCGCCGATGTCGGCATCGCCGGCATCCTCGATCACGCCCTCCTCGACGCAACGCGCCGCCTCGAGCGCCTGGATGGCGAGCAAGCGTTCCTTCAGGTCGGCGATCGGGGGCGACGGTACCCGTGCCCCGGCCAGCCCGGCCAAGTCCGGCCACAAACGCTTCCGGCCCTCGGCCGGATAGTCGTAAAAGCCCCGCCCGGCGCGCTTGCCGATCCGGCCCTCGCGCTCGACCATCCGGGCGATCAACCGGGTCGCCGCTGTTTCGCGAAACGCCGGACCCAAGTCCACAGCGGTCTGCCGATTGACCTTGTGGATCAATTCGAGCGAGACCTCATCGCAGAGCGCAAGCGGCGCCACCGGCATGCCGGCGGAGCGCCCGGCATTCTCGATCAGGGCCGGCGCGATGCCCGCGGCCAGCATCAGCACGCCCTCGTCGATGTAGGTGGCGAACACGCGGCTCGTGTAGAAGCCGCGGGTGTCGTTGACGACGATCGGCGTCTTGCCGATGCGCCGGACGAAGTCCATCGCGCGCGCGAGGGCGGCGGCGCCGGTCTGCCGGCCGCGGATGATCTCGACGAGCGGCATGCGCTCGACCGGCGAAAAGAAATGCAGGCCGATGAAGCGCTCGGGCCGCCTCGCGGCCGCGGCGAGGCCGCTGATCGGCAGCGTCGAGGTATTGGAGGCGAAGACCGCGTCGGCGCCGAGCACCGCTTCGGCCTGCCCGGTGACATCGGCCTTGAGCGCCCGGTCCTCGAACACCGCTTCGATCACGAGGTCGCACCCCGCGAGCGCCGCATAGTCGGCGGTCGGCGTGATCCGCCCGAGCACCCGGTCGGCTTCGGCCGGCGTGAGGCGCCGCTTCTCGACCGCTGCCTGGCACTGCCGCTGCGTGTGATCCTTGCCGCGCGCAGCCAAGGCCTGATCGCGGTCGATCAGGACCACCGCGATCCCTGCCGCAGCGGTCACGTGCGCGATCCCTGCCCCCATCATCCCGGCGCCGAGCACGCCGATCTTGGCGATCCCGCGTTCGGCGACGTCGACCGGCCGGCGCGCCAGCTTGTTAGCGCGCGGTAGGCTGATGAAGTGGGTACGCATCATCGCGCGCGCGACCGGCGTTCGGAGAATCTTTACGAAATACTTGGCTTCGAGCTTGAGCGCGACGTCGAGCGGGACGACCCAGCCCTGGTAAACCACCTGTTGGATGGCATCGAGCGCGGGGTAGTTGCCCTGGCTCCGTTTACGCTGCAGCGCATGGGCCGCGGCGAAGGCGTTGGCGCCTTGGGCGGTGCGGGGGTCGACCCCGGGCGGCACGAAGCCCGGCTTGTCCCAGCGCTTGACGAGCGCATCGGGCTTGGCCGCACCGATCCAGCGGCGCGCGGCCGCCAACAACTCGCCCGGCGGCACGGCGGCGTCGATCAGGCCGGCCTTCAACGCGTCGCCCGGCGCGAGCAAGCGACCCTCGAGCAGCAGCGGCATCGCCGCCATCACCCCCAGCATGCGGAGATAACGTTGGCTCCCGCCGGCGCCGGGCATCAGACCGACCGTGGCTTCGGGCAAGCCAACCCGCGCGTTCGCGTCGTCGACACCAATTCGATAGTGACACGCAAGCGCGAGCTCGAAGCCGCCGGCGCGCGCGGTGCCGTTGAGCGCGGCGACGAACGGTTTGGACGCCTTTTCGATGCGACGGAACAGCGTCTGGACGCCCATGACGGTCTCGAGAAGCTCGGGCGCCGTCGCACCGGCCGCGAGTGCGCTGAGCCATGCGTGGTCGGCGCCGGCGATGAAGCCCGACTTGGCGCTGGTGACGATCGCGCCGCGTATGGCCGGATCGCCGAGCACCCGGTCGACCGCCGCGGCAAAGGCGGCGAGGCTCTCGGGATTGAGGACGTTGACCGACCGCCCGGGCAGATCCCAGACGATCTCGGCGATGCCGTCGTCGCCGATTCTGAGCATGACGCTCCCGCTCCCGGCTTCGAGCGTGACGCCGGTCATCAGAGCCGTTCGATGACGGTGGCGGTACCCATGCCGGCGCCGACGCAGAGCGTCACCAGACCGGTGCCGAGGCCGCGGCGTTCGAGTTCGTCCAGAAGCGTGCCGAACACCATCGCGCCGGTCGCGCCGAGCGGATGGCCCATCGCGATCGCGCCGCCATTGACGTTGAGTGTTGCCGGATCGAGGCCGAGCGCGTCGCGGTAGAACAAGACCACCGAGGCGAACGCTTCGTTGAGCTCGTAAAGGTCGACATCGGCGGTTGTCATGCCGGCCCGCTTCAGGACCTTCTCGCTCGCGGCGACCGGACCAGTCAGCATGATGCACGGCTCCGATCCGATCGACGCGAAGCTCCGGATGCGGGCGCGCGGTTTCAAGCCCATCGCGGTGCCGGCCTCGCGCGTACCCAAGAGCACCGCCGCAGCGCCGTCGACGATCCCGGACGAATTGCCGGCGTGATGGACGTGCTCGATCGCCTCGACCTCGGGATAGCGGAGCTGAGCCACCGCGTCGAACCCCATGTCCTCGCCGATTTTGGCGAAGGACGGCGCCAGCGCTCCCAGCGCCTGCATGGTGGTGTCGGGCCGCATGTGCTCGTCGCGCTCGAGCAGCGTCAGCCCGAGCGCGTCCGCGACCGGAACGATCGACTTGGCGAAGCGGCCCTCGCCCCAGGCCGCGGCCGCGCGGCGCTGGCTTTCGACCGCGTAGGCGTCGACATCGGTGCGGGTATAGCCGTGCTTGGTCGCGATCAGGTCGGCGCCGATCCCCTGCGGCGCGAAGTAGCTCTTGAACGCGATCGCCGGATCGACGAACCAGGCGCCGCCGCTCGCGCCCATCGGCACGCGCGACATCGATTCGACCCCGCCGGCTACGACAACGTCCGACTGACCCGCCATGACCTTGGCCGCCGCCATGTTGATCGCTTCGAGCCCCGAGGCGCAGAAGCGGTTGATCTGGACCCCGGCCGCGGTCTCGGCGTAGTCGGCATTCAACGCGGCGATGCGGGCGATGTCGGCGCCCTGCTCGCCGACCGGCTCGACGCACCCCAGGATCACGTCGTCGACCAGGCCGGTGTCGAGCGCGTTGCGATCGCGGACGGCGGCGAGCACGGTCGTCGCGAGTTCGAGCGGGCTGACCTCGTGGAGCGCCCCGTCCGGGCGGCCGCGGCCGCGCGGGGTCCGTAGAGCATCGTAGACGTAACAATCGGTCATGGTTCCACCCGAAGCGCGTCGATTCGGCCCGTTACAGCGATCGGGCGATGATCTCTTTCATGATTTCGTTGGTGCCGCCATAGATCTTCTGAACGCGCGCGTCCGCCCACATGTGCGCGATCGGGTACTCGGCCATGTAGCCGTAGCCGCCGAACAGTTGCAGGCATTGATCGATCACGCGGTTCTGGCAGTCGCTCGCCCACAACTTGGCCATCGCTGCGGTCGGGACGTCGAGCCGCCTGTCGAGATGAAGCGCGATGCAGTGGTCGACGAAGACGCGGGTCACCTTGGTCTCGGTTGCCGCCTGCGCCAGGACGAACCGGGTGTTCTGGAACTCGAAGACCTTGCGCCCGAATGCCTCGCGTTCCTTGACGTAGGCCAAGGTATGGTCGAGTGCGGCTTCGAGAGCGGCGATCGCCTGCACCGCGATGATCAGCCGCTCCTGGGGCAGCTGCTGCATCAGTTGAACGAAGCCTTGGTTGGCCTCGGTGCCGAGCAGATTGCCGGCCGGAACGAACACTTCGTCGAAAAAGAGCTCCGAGGTGTCCTGCGCCTTGAAGCCGATCTTGTCGAGGTTGCGCCCGCGCGTGAAGCCGGCGGCGCCGTCGGTTTCGACCAGGAGCAGCGAGACGCCTTTGGCGCCCTGCGCGGGATCGGTCTTGGCCGCGATCAGGATCAAGTTGGCGTTCTGACCGTTGGTGATGAAGGTTTTCTGGCCCGACACGGAATAGCGATTGCCCTTGAGCCGGGCGGCGGTCTTGATCGCCTGCACGTCGGAGCCGGTGCCGGGCTCGGTCATCGCCAATGCGCCGATCAGTTCGCCGCTCGCCATCTTCGGCAGCCAGCGCCGACGCTGCTCCTCGCTGCCATAGTGCAGGATATACGGCGCCACGATCGCATTGTGGAGCGAGACGCCGAAATCGGCGAAACCGATACGGCCGAGCTCTTCGATCAGCACGACCTCGTGGCGGAAGTCACCGCCGGCGCCGCCATACTGCTCGGGCAGGCTGATGCCGAGCAGGCCGGCGCGGCCAGCCTTGAGCCAGACTTCTTTGGGCACGCACTTTCCGGCGCGCCAGCGGTCGCGGTGCGGCACGACCTCGGCTTCGAGAAAGCGCCGGATCGACGTTCGCACGATCGCCAGTTCTTCGGGTTCGGGAATCGTCACCAACGCCTCGTCACTTGCCGACCCACACCTTGACCGCCGCTGCCTGTAGGCTCGAGGCTTACTATACGACCGCCCCCGGACCTCCGAAACGGTCGCTGCCGCTTTCGAACGACGACCGCCTTGCACTCGACCTGCGATCGCGGCCAAAGTCCGGCACTGATTTGGACGCAGCCGATCCGGGGGTCATGCATGCTCAACGCCTCGATCATCAAAGCGGGCCGCCGGGGCTGGCGCTTGGGTGACGCGGCCACCGCTGACGGCTGCACCGAGGTCGCAGTTCGATGAGGCAGGCCGGGGCATGACGAATTCACCTCTTCTCGCAGATGCGCGAGTCGCTCCGGCCGGCGACGCCGCGCTCGTCGTCGAATTCGGCGACGTTATCGCGCGCGCTGTCAACGATCGCGTCCGCATGCTCGATGCCGTCGTCCGCGCCGCGGCGCTTTCGGAGATCATTGCCACGGTACCCACCTATCGTTCTTTGCTCGTCTACTACGATCCCAGCCGGACCAGTTACACCACCCTGGCCGAGCGCTTACGAACGCTCGAGGGCGGTGCCCCCGCCGCGTCACGGCCGGCGCGGCGGTGGGCGATCCCGGTGTGCTACGGGGACGAGCTCGGGTTCGAACTCGAAGACGTCGCGCGCCACGCGAGGCTTTCGTCCGATGCGGTCGTCTGTCTCCACACCGAACTCGAGTACATGGTCTACATGATCGGCTTCTCGCCGGGATTCGCTTACTTGGGCGAACTGCCGCCCGCGCTCGGCATCCCGCGCAAGACGGTGCCACGTCCCTTGGTGCCGGCCGGCACCATTCAGGTGGGCGGCATGCAGACCGCGATCTCGTCGATGCCGATGCCGAGCGGATGGTACATCGTCGGACGCACGCCGGCGGCGATGTACGATCCGCGCCGTCCGTTTCCCTTCCTGCTCGATGCCGGCGATCGCGTCCGCTTCGTGCCGATCGACAGGGCCGAGTTCGACCGCTTGGCCGCCGCCGCCGTCGCGGGCTCCTACGTGCCCACCGCCGAACCGGCATGAACGCCCTCATCGTCGTCAAGGCCGGCGCCCACTCGACGCTCCAGGATCGCGGGCGCTTCGGCTTCCTCCGCTATGGCGTCGCCACCGCGGGTGCGTTCGACGACCTTTACCTAGCGATCGCCAACCGGCTGGTCGGGAACGACCCCGGTGCGGCCGCGATCGAGATGACGTTCACCGGCGATACGCTGCGGGTCGAAGCCGAGCGCTGCCGGGTCGCGTTCGCCGGCTGGTTCGCGCTCGCGATCGACGGCGAACCGGCGATGCCGTGGCAGTCCTATACGCTCGAGCGCGGCCAGACGATCACGGTCGGCGACGCAACGCACGGCTTGCGCGGCTACCTCGCCGTCGACGGCGGCTTCGACGTCGCGCCAGTGCTGGGTAGCCTCGCCGTTCACACCCGGAGCCGGATCGGGCCGCTCGAAGGGCGCACGCTTCGCGCGGGCGACCGTCTGCCACTCAAGTCGCCAAGCCCCTCGCCCGGCCCGGAGCGCCGCTACGACAGCGGCGCATTGCCCGGCGCCGAGGCGGCGGTCCGCGTCGTCGCTGGGCCGCAGGATCGCTATTTCTCGCCCGCCGATTGCGCGGCGTTTCTTGCCGCCGAACACGTCCTCACCGAGAAGTGCGACCGCATGGGCTACCAGATCCGTGGACCTGCGATCGACTATCGCAAGGACATCCCGCTCATCTCCGACGGGATTGCGCTCGGCAGCATCCAAGTCTTGGGCGGCGGTCTCGCGATCATTAACCTGGTCGATCGCCAGACCACCGGTGGCTATCCCAAGATCGCGACCGTCATCGGGCCCGATATCCGGGTGCTGGCGCAGGCCCGGCCGGGCCAGCGGCTGCGCTTTGCCGCGATCAACATCGACCAGGCAGCGGCGGTCCGCCGCACCGACGACGCGCGGCTGGCGACGATCGACCGCGACATCGAAGCGGTCGCGGCGCCCCGCGCGCAGTTCGAAACGGAGCGCCTCCTGACCATCAATCTGATCGACGGCGTGGCGCGGGACTGACCGCACCGGAGCGGGTATCGCCCGGAGTCGGCGCGAATGGTGCGATTGCGACACCGCTTTCCATCAGTAACTTGCGGATGCTGCGCGACATTTCGACTGCGGTCGGGGTGTCGCTGTGAACGGAAATGCTGTCGATCGGCACTTTGATCTTCGTGCCGGTCACCGTGGTGATGGCACCATCGTCCAGCATCCGCCGCACGCGTTCGACGGCGAAGGCGACGTCGTGAACGACCGACCCGGGTTGCTGGCGCGGCGTCAAGTAGCCGTTGTCATCGTAGGTGCGATCGGCATAGACCTCGCGCGCCACCCTCAAGCCAGCTTTATCGCCGGCGCGATCGGCCTCGGTCACCGGAAAAGTGAGAAAAACGAGCTTAGGGTCGACCGTTTTGATCGCGCGCGCGACCGCGGCGGCGACGTCGGGCTCGAACGCGACGAGATAACCCAAGTGGCCGTGCACCTTGACGTGCGTGATCGGGTGGCCGGCGGCCGCGGCCATCGCTGCTAGCGCGCCGATCTGGTAGATCAGCATCTTCTCGATATCGCCGGGTTTCTCGCCCTGGATCGGCCGTCGCCCGAACCCCCAGATATCGTAAAGGCTAGGGTGCGCGCCGACCGCGACGCCGTGCTGTTTGGCCAACTTGAGCGTCCGATCCATCACCAACGGGTCGCCGCCGTGAAAGCCGCACGCGATGTTGGCGGTGCTGACGATCTTGAGCATCTCCGGATCGTCGCCCATGCGCCAGGCGCCGAAGCTCTCGCCCATGTCCGAATTGAGATCGACGCGTGCGATCATGTTCGCCTACCTCGGTAAGTGCTCTGCTGTTTTCGAACCCGATTCGGGTGTCCCGGCGCCGCAGCGGACCCGGCGCTACCCACCCGCCGATAATACGGGAAAAAGTGCCGCGGTCTGCTGGCGATCGACGGCTCGCCCGGTCACGGAACGAGGACCGGGACGGCGGTCATGCGCCGCGCTTCGAACGCCTGATGCGCCCGGCCGGCGTCGCGCAGGGAAAACGCCTGGACTGCACTCGGTTTCATGGCGCCGCGCGCGATGGCGCCGAACAGGGCCGCGGCCATGCGCCGGCGCGCGACGGTTTCGGCGATATAGTGGAACAGAAGCGGCCGGCTCACGCTGTTCGACTTGCGGCTCAAGAGCGCGACCGGAAACGGATCGACCGCGCCCGACGACTGCCCGAAATTGACCAAGTGCCCGAACACGGCGAGGGACTCGAGCGAACCGAGAAAGGTGTCCTTGCCGACCGAATCGTAGGCGACATCGACACCTTTGCCACCGGTCAGCGCGCGCACGCGATCGACGAACGACTCGCGACGGTAGTCGATCACCTCGGCGCAACCGCAGGCGCGCGCGACCGCCGCCTTGGCCTCGCTGCCGACCGTCCCGATCACGATGGCGCCGAGATGGCGCAGATACTGACACAAGAGCTGGCCGACCCCGCCCGCCGCCGCGTGCACCAGCACGCGATCGCCCGCACGGATGCGGTGCGTCTGCTCGGTCAGCATGAGCACGGTCAAGCCGCGCGTCAGCGTGCCGGCCGCGGTCCGATCGTCGACCAAAGCCGGAATCGGGACCAGCAGGTCGGCGGCGATCAGACGTTCGGACGCGTAGGCGCCGTAGCTTTGCGAGACATACGCGACGCGGTCGCCGGGCTTCACGCTGGCGACACCGCTTCCGACCGCGACCACAACGCCGGCGGCTTCGACCCCCGGGATCCCGGGGTAGGCGAGCGTGCGATAAAGGCCGGTGCGGACATAGATGTCGTGGAAATTGATTCCGATCGCAGTCTGCTCGATCCGCACGTCACCGGCGCCTGGCGCGCCGACGGTCACCGGTTCGTAGCAGAGGACTTCAGGACCGCCCGGCGCATGGATCACGATGGCGTGGCTCATGGCGGGCGGGTCGCGTGTCCCGACAGGCGGCGTCAGTCACGCCGCGGCCGTCACGCGGGCCGGATCGCAGAGCGCGGCGATCACGCAGGCATAGACCCGGGCGGCATCGACGATGTCCTTGACTGCGCAGCGTTCGTCGGGGCGGCTCAGGTAACGGCCGCTCGGCCCGTAGATGACACCGGGAATTCCGGCGGCGGCCATCCACGAAGCGTCCGACGCGGCGTACTTCAAATATGTCGCGGGTTGCGGCGCGGTCCCGCGCACCGTGCGATGGGCGCTCGCGACGGCACGAACGACCGCCGAGTCGTCGGCGGCATCGAACGGCAGCGGAAAGGTGTCGTTCCGGAACTCGATCGCCCAATCGAGCTCGGGGTCGGTTGCTTTGAGCCCGGCGAGCAAGCGCTCGAGGTCCTCGGCGATCGAGGCCTGGTTCATGCCGGGAACGATGCGAACGTCGAGCGAAATACTGCAAAGATCGGGGAACAGCGCGGGTCGTGAGCGATCGTAGGCGGTCGAAATGCCGCCTTGAATCGCGCCGATATTGAACTGCGGCAGCCCGTCGAAGCCGGCCTTCGGCTCGAAGCTCAGCCAGCCGCCGTCGCGGCGCGCAGGCGCCGGCCGATGGCTCGGGCCGAGGGCGGCGATCACGCGCGCCATCTTCTCGATCGCGTTGACTGCCTCGCCGCCGGTCTGCGGAGTCGAGAAATGCCGCATCTGGCCGCGGACGTGCAAATCGAGCACGATCGAGGCGGTGTGGCGGGTGCCGATTTCGAGCTCGGTCGGCTCGCCGAGGACGAAATAGTCCGCGGTGATCCCGCTCCGCAGCGCGTGCCGCGTTCCGGCACCGCCCCGCAACTCGCCGCACACATGCGCGATGACGACGGTGCCGGCCAGCGGAATGCCGGCGCGGCGGACGGCTTTGGCAGCGGCGACATACGCCGCATTGGCCGATTTCATATGGACGAAGCCGTAGAGCCAGTCGTCCTCGATCGTTCCGCCGAACGGGTCCTTGGACCAGCCGTCGCAGACCGGATTGTGGTCGATATGGCCGTTGAAGAGGAGGGTCGGCCCCGGCACGGTCCCGCGCAGGCGACCGATGGCATTGACGCTCGGACCCATGTGGATCGACGGCGGGACATCCTGGAGTTCGGCCTCGAGCCCGGCCTCGCGCATACGCGCCGCGAAATAGGTCGCGACCGCGCGCTCTTCGCCCGACAGGCTCGGGATGCGAAGCGCGCCCTGCGCCAACTCAACGACGCGTGCTTCGGTCAACGCGTCGAGCGCCCGTTCGGTCCGTTCGTCCATGCTCGCCATGTTTGATTCTCTCCGTCGCCGCGAATCATAGTCCGCTTGCGAACGCCCAGCCAGCACGGTGCCGCTGGCTTTGTCCGGCCATCGAACGGTCGATAGAATGCGCCGCTCGGTTTGGTTAGGGCCCGGCGCGAGACTCGGAGACAGTTCGATGCGTCACTACTCTAAGACGATCACCGATGCCAGCGCTTGGACCCGAGCTATACCGCTTTCACTCCCGACTGGCCGGAACTGACGTTCACCGCCGCGCGCGGCGAGACGGCACCGGTTCCGATCGAAGCGTCACGACGCACGCGGTAGCACGACGAGATTGCCGAAGAACTGCTTGCTGAGAAAATCGGTCTGTGCGCGCTTGAGTTCGGCCAACGGATAAGTCGCGGCGAGCAACGGTTTGATCCGTCCGGCCCGGATGTGGCCGAGCACGGCCTCGAAGTGCCGCTGCGTGCCGAGACCGACGCCGATCATACGGAGCCGCTTGAGGTAGAGCATGCGCACACCGGGGCGTTGGCGGGCTCGAACGCAGTGTTCGACGCGCTTTGCGAACAGTACGGGGTCATCCGGGTCGCCGATTTCGATCAATTGATCGAGACCGCGGGCTCCTTCACAGCGTTCGGATCTCGCCTGCCGAAAAGCGGCCGGACGGGCACGATTACGATTTCGGGTGGGCAAGTCGGCATGTTGCTCGACCTGACCGGCCATTCAGGCGTTACGCTCGAAGACCTCACCGAGACGACCCATGCCGACTTGGCGACCGTCTTAGGGCGGCCGGTGCCGATCAGCAA
>VGEO01000002.1 GCA_016869275.1 Alphaproteobacteria bacterium
ACCGCCGCGGTCGGCGCGGGTGCAGCCGGGGCTTTGCGGCGCGGGCGCGGCCTGGCGCGGTCGAGCCGCTCGACCCCCTGCATCGCCGCGGCGAACAGCGCGGCTTCGTCCGTACCCAACGACCGGCCGCGTTTGGTCGCCATCGCCGCCTCAACCCGCGTCGTCGACCAGGATCACGTGCAGGCGCCGCGGCCCGTGCGCGCCCAAGGTCGGGACCAATTCGATGTCGCTGGTGCGCGAGGGACCGGTAATGAAAGTCGTGGTGCGCGGCAGCCCGCCCGCGGCGCGCAAGCGATCCCACGCATCCTCGTAGGTGCCGACCACATCCTTCACCGCGACCACGACCACGTGGTTATCGGGAAGGAAGTTGAGCGTGTTGGGGCGGTCGGCGAACGAAGCCATCATCAACGTCCCGGTCTCGGCGATCGCGGCGAAGGTTCCGGTCACCGCGACTTGGTCCGATTCGCGAGCCGCGCCTTGGCGAAGATCGAGGAGCGGCTGCGCCGCCCACGGCAGCGCGGCGAGGCGCGGATCGGGCGCGATCGCGAGCCGGGGCGGCAGGTTATGGCGCGCGAGATACCCGGCGACCGCCTTCGGTACCTCGCCGGCGTCCGCGACCCGCTCGACCGTGCCCGAGACGCCCTCGATCATCGTGACGAAAAGCGCGACGTTCGTCGCCTTGCCGCCGGCGGTGCGGTCCGGGATCAAGTTGCGCGCGTGACCTTCGAGCCGCGCGGCCGGATCGTCGCCGCTCGGATCAGCCGAGTCGTTTGCGCGGCGCCGGCAAGCCAGCGATTTCCGCACCTCCGCTAGGATCGCGTCGCGGGCATCGGCACTCATGCGGCCCCCGGACGCTGGCGCTCGCGCGCGAGGCTACATTGGCGCTCGCGCCAGAGGCTGTGGAAGGTGCGGCCTTCGGGCGCGGGGAGATCGCGCCCGCCGGTCCAGCCGCCAGCGAGCGGCAGGCGGCGGAACGCGCCGCGTCGCGCGCCGTGGTTGCCCAAGAGCCGCGCCGCCGCTTCGGACGCCAGCCGATAAAGCCGGGGCCGCTTGGCGGCGAACGCCCAGGCGGCCAGCGCCCAGCGTTCGGGCGCCGGGCCGAGCTTGGCGGCGAAGCTCTGCTCGCGGTAGGCGCGCATCATTTTGGGGAGCGGGATGCGCATCGGGCACACTTCCTCGCAGCGCCCGCAGAAACTCGACGCGTTGGGGAGGTGGTACGAGTCGGCCAAGCCGACCAGGCTCGGCGTCAAGACCGCGCCCATCGGCCCGACATAGGTCGAGCCGTAGGCGTGGCCGCCGATCGCGGCGTAGACCGGGCAGTTGTTCATGCAGGCGCCGCAGCGGATGCAGCGGAGCATGTCCTGAAACTCGGTGCCGAGCAGCCGCGAGCGGCCGTTGTCCAGGAGGATCACGTGATAGGCGGCCGGCCCGTCGAGGTCGTCGGCGCGGCGCGGCCCGGTCGAGAAGGTGGTGTAGGTCGAGAACTCCTGCCCGGTCGCCGAGCGCGCCAGCACGCGCAGGACCGTCGTCACGTCTTCGAGCGTCGGTACGAGTTTTTCCAGGCTGGCGACGACGATGTGCATCTTGGGCAGGCTTTGAGTGAGGTCGCCGTTGCCTTCGTTGGTGACGATCACCGAGCTGCCGGTCTCGGCGATCAGGAAATTGGCGCCGGTGATGCCGACGTCGGCAGCGATGTAGCGGGGCCGCAAGATCTTCCGCGCGTCGTCGACCAGGTCTTTGGGCTCGCTCCGCTTCGGCAAGCCGTAGCGCTGGTGCTTTGCGAAGAAGAGATCGGCGATCTCTTCCTTGGTCTTGTGCACCGCCGGCGCGATGATGTGCGAGGGCGCTTCGCCGGCGATCTGGATGATGTATTCGCCCAAGTCGGTCTCGACCGGCTCGATGCCGTTGGCGTCGAGGAATTCGTTCAAGCCGATCTCCTCGGCGATCATCGACTTTCCCTTGGTCACGGTCTTGGCGTCGGCCCTTCGGCAGAGATCGAGGATCGCGGCGCGCGCCTCGGCGGGCGTCCGGCACCAGTGGAGCGTGCCGCCGGTGGCGCGGAGCTTGGTCTCGTAGGCTTCGAGATAGAAGTCGAGGTTGGCGAGGGTATGGTTCTTGATGTCGCGTGCCTGATCGCAGAGGCGCTCGAACTCGGGCAAGCCGGCCCGCGCCGCCAAACGCCGCGGCCCCATTGTCGAGATGAGACGGCCCATCGCGATTTTGAGGTTGGGCTTCCTCAGCGCGTCCCGCACGTTGGCCTTGAAGCGGGGCGAGGTCAGCTCCATCACTCGTGCCCTTCACCAGGAGCGTCGCGCGCTTCGCCGATCGCCGGCCCGTGGGCATCGTCGGCCAGGATCTCGGCGACGTGGCGGACCGTGACCGTACTGCCGTCGCGCTTCAACTTCCCGGCGATGTTCAAGAGACAGCCCAGGTCGCCGCCGGCCACCGTGGCCGCGCCGGTCGCAGCGAGCGACTGCGTCTTGCGCCCCGCCATTTCGTTCGAGATGTCGCCGTATTTGACGCTGAAGGCGCCGCCGAAGCCGCAGCAGACTTCCGGGTTGGCAGCTTCGGCGAGGGTCGCACCATCGACCGAGGCCAAGAGCAACCGCGGCTGGCGCGAAACGCCCATCTCGCGCAGGCTCGAACACGAATCGTGGTAGGCGATAGTGCCGCGGTAAGAGGCGGCGACGCGGGTGGCGCCGCGGATATCGACCAGGAATGACGTGAGTTCGTGGGTGCGCCGCGCGAGGTCCTCGGCCTTGGCGCGGTAGGGATCGTCGGCACCGAACAGGGTCGGGTAGTGGCGCTTGATCATGCCGGCGCAACTCCCCGAGGGCGCGACGACATAGGCGTAGGGCGCGAAGGCGTCGATCACCTGGCGCGCGATCGCGACCGCGTCGGCGCGATCGCCGGAATTGTAGCCGGGTTGGCCGCAGCAGGTTTGCGCGTCGGGCACCACCACCGCGCAGCCGGCCGCTTCGAGCAGCTTGATCGCGGCGAAGCCGACCCGCGGTCGAAACAGATCGACCAGACAGGTGACGAACAGGGCGACAGTCGGTCGATCGGTGGTCAAGGGGGCGCCTCGCGGTTGGCCCGCATGAAACCCCAGGGTTCACGGGTGCGCAACAGCGCTGCGGGCGTTAGGACGGGTCCTTCGGCCACGGATCGCCGCGTTCTACCACGGCGCGCGGCAGCAGGAGATAGTAGCGCCCCTGGCTCTTCATGCGCCCGGCCAGGTCTTCGGCGCGCGCGCCGGCACCGAAGAAGACGTCACCCCGCACCGGGCCCTTGATGGCGCCGCCGGTATCCTGGGCGATCACGAGCCGCCGGTAGGCCGGGCCGGTCGTCCCGGGCCGGTCGCCGGGGAGCGTGGTATCGAGCCAGATCGGGACGCCGAGCGGGATATAGACGGTATCGACCGCAAGCGAATGCTCGGCCGTCAGCACCGCGCCCTGCGAGCCTTCGGCGCCGGGGCCCGGGAGCGGGCGGAAAAAGACGTAGGACGGGTTCTTGTTCATGAGCGCCGCCGCCTCGCCCGGGTTGGCGCGGAGCCAGGCCGCAATCGTCTGCAGCGACACTTCCTCGCGGCTCAGTACGCCGCGTGCGATCAGCTCGCGCCCGATCGCGACATACGGGTGGCCGTTCTGCGCGGCAAAGCCGACACGGCGTACCGATCCATCGTCGAGCACGACTCGCCCCGACCCCTGGACGTGTAGGAAAAACGCCGCGATCGGGTCTTCGACCCACAGGAGTTCGAGGTTCTTTCCCTGAAGCGCTCCGGCCTCGATCTCGGCCCGCGACGCGTAGGGCCGGAGCACGCCGTTCACGACCTTGCCGGCGGTGCGCTGGCCTTTGAGCGATTCGCGGAACTGACCCAAGTCGACGGTGACGAGATCGTCGGGGCGCTTGTAGAGCGGTACCGCGAACTTGGCGTTCGGACGTTCGGCACCGCGCAATTCGGGCTCGTAGTAGCCGGTAAAGAGGCCGTCGCGGTCGCGGTTGTTGGCCGCCGTCACCGGAACGAAGGCCTCGGCAAAGAATCGGCGGACGGCGACGGCATCGGCGGCGCCAAGCGCGCGTGCACCGTCGCAAACAGGTTTCCAATCGGCGACGGTGCCGGCGATCCCGCCGGCGCCAAGACTTCGGTCGAGGCGCCCGCGCTCGAAGCGGGCGCAGGATGCGACGAAGGCCGTGAGCGCGCCGCGCGGATCGTTGGCATCCCAGTCTTTGAGGGCAGTGAACGTCGTCGACTTGAGGACCAAGCGGTCCGCCAACGGGGGTTTGAGAAAAAAATACCAGCCGGCGACAGCGGCGACGGCGGCCACGACCGCGACCGCCGTAGCGCCGAGCGCCCAGTAGCGGCGCATCAATTCGGGCTACGGGTCGCGATCAGCGTCCAGTTGGGATCGGAACTCGCCGTGCTGCGCGCGAACGTCCACAGATCGGTGACGGTTTCCGGCGACCGCGAGTCGCCGCTCAGGATGGCGCCGTCCTTGTCGCGGACGATCGTCACCATCTCGCTCACGAACTTGACCGTGACCTCGGCAATTTTGCCGCTCATGCCGGCCTCGACGATCTCGGACGCCTTGATCGCGAGCAGCGTGGTTTCGGCGGTTTCGCCCTTGGCGTCATGGGCTTTGATGGCGTCGCTGAAGTTGCGGAACACTTCGTCGTTGACCATCGGGCGGAGCGTATCGAGGTCGCGGTTGGCGAACGAGGTCACGATCATCTCGAACGCGATTTTAGCGCCCGACAAAAACGACGCAGGATCGAACGATGAATCGGCGACCTGGATTTGCGTGAGTCCGGCGGCGAGCGCCGTATCGCCGTCGGCGAATTCGGTCCCGGCGGCATCGCGGTCGCGCTGCGGCAGGCGGACGACGTTTTCGGTCTTTTCGGTTTTCTTGTCGGCGACCTCGCGGCGGCGCGAAAAAATGCCGCCCGGCGGTTTTTCGTTTCCGGTGCGGCGGCCCAAGACGCTCCGCAGGCGCAGGAAAATGAACCCCGCCAGCATCGCGAGGATGACGATTTCGAGAAACTGGCCGTCGCCCATGGTCGATTTGCCCGGCGCGCCAAGCGCGCACCCTTAAGCCCGGCGCGCCAAGCGCGCACCCTTAAGAAGATAGCGACTAGGCCCCGCACGGTCCAGCGACCGCGCGGCGTTTTCGCGATCCACTACCGGGCGCGCCGACATTGTTCGCCAAAGCTATTCATGGTAGCGACAGGCGATTCAACGGGGATTCGAACGCATGTCAGATACCGGCGGCGGCACCGCTCCTTCACCACCGGCCGGCGATGGCCCGCCCGCGCTCGGCGTTCGTGCGCAATACGTCAAGGATTTTTCGTTCGAGAACCCGAACGCGCCGATGAGCTTGGTGCAGTCGGAGGGGCAGCCCCGGATCGAAGTCGCGGTCAACGTCGAGGCGCGCGCGCTGAGCGGACCGTTGTTCGAAGTGTCGCTGCGGATCCACGGCGAGGCCAAGCACGCGGACAAAGTCGCGTTCGTGGTCGAACTCGTCTACGGCGGCGTATTCGATCTCGCGCGGATTCCCGAGGCCCAGCGCCACCCGGTGTGCCTGATCGAGGCGCCGCGGCTCCTGTTCCCGTTCGCGCGCCGGATCGTCGCCGAGGCAACGCGGGACGGCGGCTTCCCGCCGATGTATTTGGATCCGATCGATTTCATGGCGCTCTACCGCGACCACTTGGCCAAGCAAGGGGCAAGCGCCGCGGCGCCGGCGCAGCAGGCCTGAGCAGGGCTGAAGGCCTGGCCGGTGCCGGCCAGACTAAGCCCGCCAGATCGGGTTTTCGATCTTGGCGATGAACGCGGCGTGGGCCGCGAGTTCGGCGACGCTCGGCGCGAACGTCCGCGGCGGGCGCGCAAGGGTCGCAGCGGCCGTAACGGTCGCGTCGGCAGCCCCCGGCTGCCAGCCCAAGTCGAGCGCGGCTTGCCGGCCGCCGATCAGTTCGAGATAGACCAGCGACAGCAGCTCGGCGTCGAGCAGCGCGCCATGTTTGGTTCGTGCCGAATTGTCGATCGCAAAGCGCTTGCACAGCGCGTCGAGGCTGGCCGGCGCGCCCGGGAACTTGCGGCGCGCCAGTTCGACCGTGTCGACGACCTTGGCGACCTTGAGCGCCGGCCGGCCAGCGTTCTTGAGCTCCTCGTTGAGGAAGCCCAAGTCGAACTCGGCGTTGTGGATGACGAGCGCGACCTCGGCGCCGACGAAATCGAGGAACTTGTCGGCGATCTCGATAAACCGCGGCTTGTCGGCCAGGAACTCGGCGGTCAGGCCGTGGACGTTGACAGCGCCGTACGACATCTCGCGCTCGGGATTGAGATACTCGTGAAAGGTACGGCCGGTCGGCATGTGGTCGCGAAGCTCGATACAGCCGATCTCGATGATGCGGTGACCGTCGGCGACGGAGAGGCCGGTGGTTTCAGTGTCGAGAACGACCTCGCGCATGCTTCCTCTTTGGGGCGCCCGGACCGCGCAGCATTGTGACGATGCGGCGAATCCGGCGCAAGGAAAGGTGCTTGCCGGCGCCGGTCGGGACCACGAAATCGGCGAGGCGGCGCTTGATCGCGTCGGGCACCTGCCGGCGGAGAATGCCGGCGAGCTTGTCCTCCGTCATGCCCGGACGTCTCAACACCCGCGCACGCTGGACGAAGGCCGGCGCACTCACGACCAGCGTCGCATCGAAGCGGCGCCGGTTTCCGGTTTCGAACAACAACGGGATATCGAGCACGACGAGCGGCGCCCGCGCCCGCCGCGCCGCGGCGAGAAAGCGGCGCTCTTCGCGCCGGACCAGCGGATGAACGATGCGCTCGAGCGCCTTGACCCGGGCGACGTCGCCGAAGATGCGCGCACCGAGTGCGGCGCGATCGATCGCGCCGTCCTTTTCGACGCCCGGAAACGCCGCCGCGACCGGCACGACCGCGGCGCCGCCGCGGGCGAGCAGTCGGTGAACGATGGCATCGGCGTCGAAGACGGGAACCCGCAACGCGCGAAAGGCCTGGGTCGCGGTCGTTTTGCCCATCCCGATCGAGCCGGTGAGGCCGAGGACGATCACCCGCGCGACCGCTCGATATCGGCGATGACGCGCTCACGGAGCGCATCGGTGATCGCCGGCTCGACCCCGAACCAGGCCTTGAACCCGGCCCGGGCCTGGTGAAGGAGCATACCGAGACCATCGACTGCGGTGCAGCCGCGCGCGCGCGCGCCTTTCAAGAGCGGGGTAACGAGCGGGTCGTACACCAAATCCACGACGATCGTTTCGGGAACGATCCGATCGAGCGGAAAATCGAGACCCGGACCGCCGGTGAGGCCGGCGCTCGACGCGTTGACCAGCAAGCGGACTTGGCTGAGCGCGCCGGCCCGTTCGGCCCACGCGATGGCCCGCGCCGGGCGTCCGAAGTCGCGGACGAGACCGGCGGCGCGGGAATCGGTTAGGTTCGAGACCAGCACTTCGGGCACCCCGGCATCAATCAGCGCGGCAACGACGGCGCGCGCGGCGCCGCCTGCCCCAATTACGAGGGCGGCGCTCGTGGCCGGCTGCCAATTCGGCGCACCGTTGGTGAGGCTGGCGAGGAACCCGGGTGCGTCGGTGTTGGTGACCCGGATGCGATCGTCCTCGACGATCGCGGTATTGGCCGCACCGATTCGCCGGGCGATCGGGTCGACGACGTCCGCATGGCGAAGCGCGGCTTCCTTGTGCGGCGCGGTGATATTGGCGCCGGCGAAGCCGAGTTTGGGGAGGGCGCGAAACGCCGCGGTGAAGTGTTCGGGCCGCACGGCGAGCGGGACATAAGCGCCGTCGATCGCGTGGGTCTCGAGCCAATAGCCGTGAATGAGCGGCGAGCGCGAATGCGCGACCGGCCAGCCGAGAACGGCGGCGACCTTGGCGCGACCGGAGACAATCATGGCACCGCTCTGCGCCCGATCATGGCACCGTCACGCCGTGACGGGCGAGCGTGGCGAGCAGCGGAATCATCGGCAGGCCGAGGATGCCGAAAAAGTCGCCGCGAATCTCAGCGAAGAGTCGAATCCCAAGACCCTCGATCTGGTAGGCCCCAACCGAATCGAAGATACCGGGGCCGGCGGCATCGAGGTAGCGCTCGATCGCGGTTGCGTCGAGTGATTTCATGGCGAGCGTCGCGGTATCGACATGTTGCCAAACCGCCGCCGACCCTCGCGTCACACAGATACCGGTCACTAACCGATGCGATCGTCCGCTCAGGGCCTCGAGCTGCGCCCGAGCCTCGACGCGTGATCCCGGCTTACCGAGCCATCGTCCAGCGCAATCGAGAATCTGATCCGCACCGATGATCAAGGCGTTCGCGTTTTGGTGTCCGATGTCGAGCGCTTTGGCGCGGGAGAGCTCGCCGACCGCGGTCTCGGTCGATCCGTTGGCGCCTCTGACGGCGTCGCGAATCGCACCTTCGTCGACCGTGGGCCTGGCAACGCTGAAATCGATTCCCGCTGCAGCGAGGAGGCGCCGGCGGGTCGCACTGCCCGAGGCTAGTATGATCGCCGGTTCCGTCATGAGTCGTGTCGCGCCGAAAGAAAAACCACCGTGCGCCACCCTTGTGCGTGAATCGCCCGGCTCATCGACGTTCGCGCCGCCTCGACCCGCGCCAAGGATTTTCGTCCCGCGCTCTTATACCCCGATCCATACCGTGAATAACGGTGAAAACGTGGCAATTCAGTATACGGCTACGACGCTAAACAGCGCCAAACCGGGGCAAATCGAATTGCATTCAAAGCCGCCGAGGCAGGCGTTTCTTCGGCCGATTCCTGGGGGACGCTTTATAATCCCCGCTCTCCGAACGACTACAACCACTACTACTTTCTCTAAATTAAGACTCTTAAGGAAGATGGACCCAGTGAGCGTGGGTAACTCGGTGTCGGTATGACCGAGAAACCGTTGTTGCAGACGTTGCGTCGGATGGGGCCGAGCCGACGGCCGTTCTGGTTTATGCGCCAAGCTGGGCGGTATCTACCGGAGTATCGGGAGGTCCGGGCCGAGGCCGGCGATTTCCTGGCGCTTTGCTACAACCCGAAGCTTGCCGCCGAGGTGACGCTGCAGCCATGGCGGCGGTTCGGAACCGATGCGGTGATCCTGTTCGCCGATATTCTGCTGGTACCCGACGCGCTGGGGCAGAAGGTCGCGTATGTCGAAGGCGATGGGCCGAGGCTCGAACCGCTTCGCGATGCCGCGGGCGTGGCGAAGTTACAGCTCGAGGGGCTGGAGCGCCGGCTGGCGCCGGTGTTCGAGACGGTCGCCAAGATCAAAGCCGGCGTCGATGAGAAGACGGCCGTGATCGGCTTTGCCGGTGCGCCGTGGACGGTTGTCGCCTATATGGTCGAGGGCGGCGGCTCGGTCCAATTTGCAGCGCCGCGGCTATGGGCGTACCGCGATCCACCGGCATTTCAAGCGCTGATCGACGTCATCGCCGAAGCAACGGTTCGCTATCTGGCCGCGCAAGTACGGGCCGGCGCCGAGGTTCTGCAACTCTTCGACACCTGGGCCGGGCTCCTCGCGGCAAGCCAGTTTCGGCAATATTGTGTCGAGCCGACACGAAAGATCGTTCGCGCGTTGAAGGCCGAATTCCCCTCGCTCCCGATCATCGGTTTCCCGAAGGGAGCAAACGCGGTACTGGGCGACTATGCCCGCGAGACGGGGGTCGATGCGATCAGCCTCGATGTTCAGGTGCCGCCGGCGGTCGCGGCGACATTGGCGCCATCGGTTGCGCTGCAGGGTAACTTGGACCCGCTCGCTGTCGTCGCCGGTGGCGAGCGCATGACGGGGGAAACCGGGCAAATTCTTCGTGCGATACCGGCCGCGCGCCATGTCTTCAATCTGGGCCACGGATTCTTGCCGGAAACACCGCCCGCGCACGTCGAAGCTCTGGCCAAGATGCTGCGGGAGTGGAAACAAGGCGAATGAAATTCGCCGCCGTGCTGTTGAATCTAGGAGCGCCGGATCGGCTGGCTGCGGTCGAACCGTTTCTCGCCAACTTGTTCAGCGATCCGGCGATTATTCGATTGCCGTGGCCGGTGCGACCGCTGCTCGCGCGACTGATCGCTAAGCGGCGCGGGCCCAAAGCCCGCGCGATCTACGCGGCGATCGGCGGCGGGTCGCCGCTCCGGGCCGAGACCGAAGCCCAGGCGAACGCGCTCGAACAGGCCTTGGCCGGCGAGCGCGACCAGTGGCGCGTCTTCGTCGCGATGCGCTATTGGCATCCGATGAGCGACGCGACGGCTCGCGCCGTCGCGGCCTACGATCCTGATCGCGTCGTGCTATTGCCGCTCTATCCGCAGTTTTCGACCACCACGACGGCATCGTCGTTCGCGTCGTGGACGAAAGCGGCTGAAGGCTGCGGCTTGAAGGCGCCGACGGGGCGAATCTGCTGCTACCCGACCGACACCGGGTGGGTCCAAGCGCAAGTCGAGGCGACGCGGGCGGCAATGACCGGGCTCGAGGGCCCGTGCCGCATTCTGTTCTCGGCGCATGGTTTGCCGGAGCAGGTCGTTGCGGCCGGCGATCCTTATCAGTGGCAGATCGAGCAGACCGCGGCCGCCGTTGCCGCACACCTCCCCGCCGAGCGGCGCGACTGGGTGGTGTGCTACCAGAGCAAGGTCGGACCACTACGCTGGATCGGTCCCTCGACCGAAAGCGAAATCGCGCGGGCGGGACGCGATCGGGTCGCGATCGTCGTCGTGCCGATTTCCTTCGTGTCGGAACACTCCGAGACCCTGGTCGAGCTCGATCTCACCTACCGGGCATTGGCAGAGAAAGCGGGCGTTCCGGCCTATCACCGGGCACGGACGGTTGGGACGGCACCGGGTTTTATCGACGCCCTGCGCCAACTTGTGGTTCGGGCCGTAGCTTCGAATGCGACGATTGCGGCCGGCGAGGGCAGCCGCCTTTGCCCGGGCGTTCTCGGCGGATGCATCAATATTGCGAGATCGTAACGAAATGGCTTGGCTTACTGCTTTATATCCGTGGATCAAGGCCCTCCATATCGTCGCGGTGATCGCGTGGATGGCGGGGATGCTCTATCTGCCGCGGCTGTTCGTTTACCACGCGGGCGTCCAACCCGGCTCGGAAGCGTCGGAAATGCTCAAAATCATGGAGCGGCGCCTGCTGCGAGCCATCATCAACCCCGCCATGGGCGCGACTTTCGTCCTGGGCGGGTTCCTGTTGTTGACGCCGGGCGTGGTCGCGTGGAGCTCGGGGTGGATCTGGGTCAAGCTCGGGCTGGTCTTGGCGCTCGGTGCGCTGCACGGCGTGTTTTCGCGCTGGCGGCGCGAGTTCGAAGCCGACCGCAACACGCGCCCGGCTCGCGTCTATCGCATCGCGAACGAAGTCCCGACCGCGATCCTGATCGCGATCGTGATCCTGGTCGTGGTCAAACCGTTCTAACCCCGGTCATTGCAGCGGCCTTGTTTTGTGGGGATAGGAGGGCTATATACGTTTTAGTCGTCCTCAGCGGTATGGACGCCACACGCCCTACCCCCGACCCTAAATGACGTCGCGGAGCCAATCCGGCTCCGAACGCCTTGCCCTCGCCAGGGCACCCCTCCATACCGCGGCCACCCCTCCTTGTTTGCGCGTGCCGCATGAATCTCCTCGAACTCAAGCAAAAGACGCCCACCGAACTGTTGAGCTTCGCCGAAGAGCTCGAAGTCGAGAACGCGAGCACGCTGCGCAAGCAGGACATGATGTTCGCGATCCTGAAGCAGCTCGCCGAGAAAGACATCGAAATCTCCGGCGGCGGCGTCCTCGAAATTCTCCAGGACGGGTTCGGGTTCCTGCGTTCGCCCGAGGCGAACTACCTGCCCGGCCCGGACGATATCTACGTGAGCCCGAGCCAGATCCGGCGCTTCGGCTTGCGCACCGGCGACACGGTCGAAGGCCAAATCCGTGCGCCCCAGGATGGCGAGCGGTACTTCGCGCTGCTCAAGGTCAATGCCATCAACTTCGAAGACCCGGAGAAGTCGCGCCACAAGGTCAATTTCGACAACCTGACGCCGCTCTATCCGGACGGGAAACTCCGGCTCGAAACCGAGAGCGGCAAGATGGCCGACCGCAGCGCGCGGGTGATCGATCTGATCGCGCCGCTCGGCAAAGGCCAACGCGGCCTGATCGTCGCGCCGCCCCGGACCGGCAAGACCGTGCTGCTGCAGAACATCGCGCACTCGATCGAGGCCAATCATCCCGAGTGCTATTTGATCGTGCTGCTGATTGACGAGCGGCCGGAAGAAGTCACCGACATGGAGCGCTCGGTCAAGGGCGAGGTCATCAGCTCGACCTTCGACGAGCCGGCCGTACGCCATGTCCAGGTCGCGGAAATGGTGATCGAAAAAGCCAAGCGCCTGGTCGAGCACAAACGCGACGTCGTGATTTTGCTCGACTCGATCACGCGGTTGGCGCGCGCTTACAACACCGTGGTGCCGTCCTCGGGCAAGGTCCTCACCGGCGGCGTCGACGCCAACGCACTGCAGCGGCCGAAGCGTTTCTTCGGTGCCGCCCGCAACATCGAAGAGGGCGGCTCGCTCACCATCATTGCGACTGCGCTGATCGACACCGGCAGCCGCATGGATGAAGTCATCTTCGAAGAATTCAAAGGCACCGGTAACTCGGAAATCATCCTCGACCGCAAGCTCGCCGACAAGCGCACGTGGCCGGCAATCGACATCGCCAAGTCCGGCACCCGCAAGGAAGAGCTCCTGGTCGACCGCGGCACCCTCGCCAAGATGTGGGTGCTGCGCCGCATCCTGTCGCCGATGGGCACGATCGACGCGATGGAGTTCCTGCTCGACAAGCTCAAGGACGCGAAGACCAACAACCAGTTCTTCGAGAACATGAACACTTGAGCGCGGATCGCGCGCCGCCAGGTTCGGTTTGAAAAGCAGAAACGGCCGCCCGCAAGGGCGGCCGTTGTCGTTCAAGCCGGGCGCGAGACGTCTTAGGGGATCAGGAGCGTCGAGCCGGTGGTTTGGCGGGCCTCGAGCGCGGCATGCGCCTTGGCCGCGTCCTTGAGCGGAATGCGCTGGTTGATCTCGATCTTGACCGCACCCGACTTGAGCGCCTTGAACAGATCCTTGGCAGTGGCATCGAGATCCTCGCGCGTCCCGGCATAGTGGCCGAGGCCGGGCCGGGTGAGGAAATACGAACCGCGCGCGAGCGTGCCGACATTGAACGGCGGCACCGGGCCCGACGACTGCCCGAACAGCACCAGCATGCCGAGCGGAGCCAGGCAATCGAGCGACTTGAGGAAGGTGTCCTTGCCGACCGAGTCGTAGACCGCCGGAACGCCCTTGCCCTTGGTGAACTCCTTGACCTTGGCGACGAAGTCCTCGGTCGAATAATTGATCGCGAGGGCGCAGCCATGGGCTTTGGCGAGTTTGGCTTTGGCCTCGGACCCGACCGTGCCGATGACCTTGGCGCCCAACGACTTGGCCCACTGGCAGGCGATCAGTCCAACGCCGCCAGCGGCGGCGTGGAACAGAATCGTATCGCCTTTCTTAATCTTGTAGGTCCGCCGCACCAGGTACTGCGCGGTCATGCCCTTCAGCATGACCGCCGCGGCGACGTCGAACGAAATGTCCTTCGGAATCTTGACCACGTGCTGGGCGGCGAGGTTGCGAACTTCGGCGTAGGCACCGAGCGGACCCAACGCATAGGCGACGCGGTCGCCTTTCTTCAGACCCTTGACCCCCTTGCCGACGGCGGCGACGACGCCGGCGCCTTCGACGCCAAGACCGGAGGGTTTGTTGGGCAGCGGATAGAGGCCGGACCGGTAATAGCAATCGAGGTAATTGAGCCCGATCGCGCGCTGGGCGATCTGGACCTCGCCGGGACCGGGGTCGCGAACCTCAACGTCTTCCCATTTCAGGACTTCAGGCCCGCCGGGAGCGCGCAGCACGATGGACTTTGGCATCTCTCGTTTCTCCTCTACCCGTGCACGGAAACTACAGTTGGTCGACTACGACAGGTGCTGCTTGAAGGACGTAAGCGTACGGCGATCGGCGAGATCGGCGGCGGCTCGGTCGAATTTCTGCCCCTCGGGCCGGGCGAACGCGTGGTCGACGCCGGGGTACGAATGGATCGTGACGCTCGCGTTCGACTTCAAGCCGTCCCTGATCTTGGCCTGCGCTTCTTTCGAGACGAAATGATCCTCTTCGGCGACGTGCAGCATGAGCGGATTTTGAATCCGTTTGGCCTCGGCCAACATCGCGTCGATGTTGACCCCGTAATAGCCGACCGCACAGTCGACGTTGGTGCGCGACGCCACCAGGTACGCGAGCAGTCCGCCCAAGCAATAGCCGACCCCGCCGACCAAGCCGTTGCAACCGTCGTCGGCGCGTAAATGGGCGATCGACACCGCGAGATCGGCGACGCCCTGCTCGAGATTGAAGCCCTGAAACAGCTTGAACGCCTTGTCCCACTCGGCCTGGGTGCGATCGGTGAGATTGACGTTGCGTTCCTGGCGCCAAAAGAGATCCGGGCAAAGGGCGACCAAGTTTTGTGCTGCCAGTCGGTCGCAGACCGTGCGCATCGCCGCGTTGACGCCGAAAATTTCCTGAGCGACGACGACTCCGCCGGTCTTGACCGAGCCGGTCGGGCGCGCGAGGTAGGCCATGAATTGCCCGTCGGGGCACTTGATCATGACCTCGGTTCCCGCCACTGCTGGTGCCCCTATCATTGTTGGCGCCTGCGAACGCGGCGGTAATTTATCGTTGGCACTTTGGCTTGTCATCAAATTAGACGCGGAACGGCCCAAGACCGGCCGGTTTTCCGTGTCGTTACTTTATCGAAACGAT
Source organism: Alphaproteobacteria bacterium (assembly GCA_016869275.1). Taxonomy (GTDB): domain Bacteria; phylum Pseudomonadota; class Alphaproteobacteria; order SHVV01; family SHVV01; genus SHVV01. The sequence goes on from VGEO01000002.1 coordinate 14,829, forward strand.
GTTTACGTCTGCCAAAAAGCGCGGATACGTTCGGGACGCAGGGACTCGGCGAGGGCGTCGGGCGCCACGAGGGGAAGCGAACAGGTCTCTCCGACACAGACATAGGCGGCTGCAGCCCCCGCCCCGGCGGTTTTGCCGTGGGCGGGATGGGTCGGCGGCAGGGCCGCGGTCGATGCGAGCGTCATGATGGCGCGGCCCGGCGGCGTCGCCGCAAAAGCCGCCGCGCGCAATGCGTCGGCCTCGGGCGTCCGAGCGACGATCACGACCTGAACGGCGCGGGTGAGGGTGTCGAAAGCGTTGAAGAGCGTCGGAACCGCGAGAAAATTGCGGCGTAAGGCAGCGCCAAACGCCCGAAGAATACCGGCCGCGCGATCGCGATAAACGACATTCCCGGTCAAGAAATAAAGTTTGGCGAGGACGATCGCGAGGACTCCGTTTCCCGACGGCGTCGCGTTATCGACCGCCGACCGCGTGCGGGCGATCAACGTTTCGGCATCGTCGGCGGTGTAAAAATAGCCGCCGTGATCGAGGTCGCGGTAGTGGCGCTCGACGATATTGACCCACGCCTCGGCCGCCGCGAGGTAGTTCGGATCGGCCGACACTTCGTAAAGAACGATCGCCGCCCGGCTCATGTTGGCGTAATCGTCGAGCAGGCCGTGATGGCGCGCTTGGCCGCGGCGAAACGAGTGCTTGAGCCGGCCGCTCGCGCCGAGGTCGCGCGCGATCGCGGTGAAGGCTTGTTTCGCCCGCTCGATCCAGCGCGGCTCGCCGAACGTCGCGCCGGCTTCGGCGAGCGCCGCGATCATAAGCCCGTTCCAGTCGGCGAGGACTTTGTCGTCGAAGCCCGGGCGAACGCGGCCGGCGCGGGCGGCGAGCAGATCGGCCCGCGCTTGCGCGAGCATCGCTTCGTCGGACGCGCTCAACGGCGCCGCTGCGGCGCGCCGGTTGAGGATGGTCTTGCCCTCCCAGTTGCCGGCGGCCGTCACATCGTAGACGCGCCTGAACAACGCCGCACGATGGCCGAGGACGCGATCGATCTCGGCTTCGCTCCACACGTAGAACAGCCCCTCCTCGCCTTCGCTGTCGGCATCGAGCGATGCGGCGAACGCGCCGTTCTCGGCGATCATCTCGCGCTCGAGCCAGGCGACGGTCTCGCGCACGCGCGTGGCGTAGAGCGGGCTGCGGGTGACGCGCCAGACGTCGGTCAAGAGCGCGATCAGCTCGGCGTTGTCGTAGAGCATCTTCTCGAAATGCGGCACCAGCCAGATTGCATCGGTCGAGTAGCGTGCGAAGCCGCCGCCCAGATGATCGTAAATGCCGCCCTGGCACATCCGATCGAGCGTGACCGTGACCGCGTCGGCGAGATCGGATCGGCCGCTGCGAAGATGGGCGCGCCACAGGAACTCGAAAATCGCCGGCTGCGGAAACTTGGGCGCGCCGTTCAACCCGCCGTCCAATCGATCGACGTGCTCGAACGCACGCTCGGCCGCAGCGGCGAAAAGTGCGTCGTTGGGCTCGATTTCGTCGCTGGCGTCGTCCGGTTCCGCCATCCGCCGCAGCGCGTCGAGCAGCAGCGTCTTGTTCTGCGCGATCTTCTCGCCTTGGGTCTTGTAGATCGTGTGGATCTGGCGAAGGACGTCCGGAAACCCCGGCCGGCCCCACCGCGATTCCGGTGGAAAGTAGGTGCCGCCCCAAAACGGCTCACCCGCGGGCGTGAGGAACATGGTCAAGGGCCAACCGCCCTGCTGCCCGAGGAGATGGAGCGCGTTCATGTAGATTGCATCGATATCGGGCCGCTCCTCGCGGTCGACCTTGATGTTGACGAAAAGCTCGTTCATGAGCTCGGCCGTCGCCGGATTTTCGAACGACTCATGCGCCATGACGTGGCACCAGTGACAGGCGGCATAGCCGATCGAGAGCAGGATCGGTTTGTCCTCGGCTTTGGCGAGCGCGAGCGCGGCCGCGCCCCACGGCTGCCAGTGCACCGGATTGTCCTTGTGCTGCAGCAGATAAGGGCTCGTTTCGGCGCCGAGAGTGTTGCGCATTCGGTGGTCCTCAGGTAAGGGAACCCGCGACCGCGTGACGGTGTCGCGGCGGGATCATGGTCGTATTCGCCTCCGGGTGCGAGCGATTTGCAACGCCGCCGGACCAAGTTGCGAGATGGTCATCGTTGCGGAGCCGCTTGTGAATCGGAGGGTCCTGTGACCGACGTAAAAATGGAGCGTCCCGGCGACAACAAAGCCGACGAACCGCTCTTCTACACCAAGCACGTGTTTTGCTGCCTGAACGAGCGGCCGGCGGGTCATCCGCGCGGCTGCTGCAAAGAAAAAGGCGCCGAAGCGCTGCGCAATTACATGAAAAAGAAGGTTGGCGACCTCAAGCTCGACAAGGTCCGCATCAACCAGGCGCTTTGTCTCGACCGCTGTGAACTCGGCCCCAACCTCGTCATCTATCCCGAAGGGACGTGGTACACATTCAAGTCCGAGGCCGATATCGACGAGATCATCAAGTCCCACTTGATCGATGGAAAACGGGTCACACGCTTGATGCTGAAAGTCGACCAAAAGCTCCCCAACGCCTAAGCCCGCGCCGTCTTCCGCAACGACTATTTTCGCCCTGGCGAGTGCACCGGGGCGGGGCGGCATTGCCGTCATTCGCGTCTCGGGCGTCGGTGCCGGTGCCGCCGTTACCGCACTGACGGGTCGTGCGCCGGACGCACCCCGCTATGCGCGCCGCGCGCGCTTGCGGCGCGCCGACGGCAGCCCGCTCGACGATGGGTTGGTCCTCTGGTTCCCGGGACCGGCAAGCTACACCGGCGAAGACGTCGCCGAGTTTCACGTCCACGGCGGTGTCGCCGTCGTGAACGCTGTGCTCGAGGCGCTGGCCGCGCTGCCGGACCACCGACTAGCGCAGCCGGGCGAGTTCACGCGCCGGGCTTTCGCCAACGGCAAGCTCGACCTTACCCAGGCCGAAGCGATCGCCGACCTGGTTCAGGCCGAAACCGACGCGCAACGGCGCCAGGCCCTGCGTCAACTCGGGGGCGAACTCCGCAAGCACTATGACCGCTGGAAAAACGACCTCGTCCGGGCCCTCGCTCACCTCGAGGCGCTAATCGACTTTCCGGACGAAGACCTCCCCGAGGCTACTTTTGAGGCGCTTCGCGCGAGTCTCGATCGACTCGAACGCTCGATTGGCGAGCACCTTGATGACAACCGGCGGGGAGAGCGGCTCCGGTCGGGGTTCACGATCGCGATCGTGGGGCCGGCTAACGCCGGAAAATCCAGTCTCATCAATGTTGTAGCCCAAAGGGACCTCGCCATTACGGCGCCCACCCCGGGGACGACGCGCGATATTCTCGAAGCCCATCTCGATATCGATGGCCTTCCGGTCACGATAGTCGACACAGCCGGAATCCGCGACTCGGCCGACGCTGTCGAGCAAGAGGGAGTACGTCGAGCCTTTGGACGCGCCGAAACGGCGGACCTGAAGGTGCTGGTTCTCGACGCAACGACCGACGCCGTTCCGCCGCCGGCGCTCGCGCCGATCGTCGACCGGAACACGATCATCGTTCTGAATAAGATCGACCTCGTACCAACACCGCGCGCAGTCAGTCCGAGCGGCCCGTCTTCCCGTCTTGTCAGCGTCCGAACCGGCGAAGGGATGAGCGAGTTGATCGCCCTGCTCGGGGGGTCGATCGCCGAACGCTATGGCCTTCGCGAAGCGCCGACCCTCACCCGCGCCCGCCACCGACGCGCGCTCGAGGCGGCCCGCGGCGCTATATCGCGCGCGCACGCGGGGTTGTCGGGGCGGGCGACACTGCCGGAGCTACCGGCGGAAGATCTACGCCTTGCCGTCCGTCACTTAGGCGAGATAACCGGTGAGGTTGGGGTCGAAGAAATACTAGATATGGTTTTCAAAGATTTTTGTATCGGAAAGTAGTTCTAGCTAGGTGTTTCACGTGGAACGGGTCCTGGTTCCTTCTTTGACAGGGCCTGTGTCCAACCCTAAATTCCGCGCCCAATGCGCACACAGTACGACGTCATCGTAATCGGCGGCGGCCACGCCGGCTGCGAGGCCGCGGCAGCAGCGGCCCGGGTTGGCGCGCAGACACTGCTCGTCACCCACAAATTCGCCACCATCGGCGAGATGTCGTGCAACCCGGCGATCGGGGGCCTTGCAAAAGGCCACTTGGTCCGCGAGATCGACGCGCTCGACGGGCTGATGGCGCGGGTTATCGATCAGGCCGGAATTCAGTTCCGCATCCTCAATCGTCGGAAAGGGCCGGCGGTTCGGGGACCGCGGGCCCAAGCGGATCGCGCCCTTTATCGCGCGGCCATGCAAGCGGCGATTATCGGCGTTCCCGGGCTCGATGTCGTCGAATCGGCGGCCGAGGACCTGATCGTGGCGGGCGGGCGCGTCACCGCCGTCGCGCTCGGAAACGGACGGATGATCGCGGCCGGGGCGGTCGTCCTCACGACCGGGACTTTCCTCCGCGGCCTCATCCACATGGGCGAGGAAAAAACAGCGGCTGGCCGGGTCGGCGAGAAACCCGCGGTAGGCTTGGCACTCACGCTCGAATCGTTACGCTTCCGGCTCGGTCGCTTGAAGACTGGAACACCACCTCGACTAGACGGTCGAACGATCGACTGGGCCGGCCTTGACGTCCAGCCGGGGGACGATCCTCCCCCGCCCTTCTCGTTCCTGACGACGCGTATCACGACACCTCAAATCGCCTGCCACATCACGGGAACGACCCCGGCGGTCCATAAACTTATCCGCGCCAATCTTCACCGCGCGCCCATGTATTCGGGCCAGATCCAGAGCACGGGACCGCGCTACTGCCCGTCGATCGAGGACAAAGTCGTACGGTTCGCCGATCGCGAACGTCACCAGATTTTCCTTGAACCAGAAGGACTTAACGACGATACCGTTTATCCGAACGGGATTTCGACCTCGCTACCCCGCGAGGTCCAGGCCGCGGTCGTGGCGGGTATCCCGGGTCTCGAACGGGCCGTCATCAAGCGTCCCGGATATGCGATCGAATACGACTACGTCGATCCGCGCGAGCTCTATCCTAGCCTCGAAACCAAGCGGGTCGCGGGTCTCTATTTCGCCGGCCAGATCAATGGAACGACCGGATACGAGGAAGCGGCTGGCCAAGGGCTGATGGCGGGCATCAACGCGGCCAGGGCGGTCGCGGGCGGAAGCCCGATGATTCTTGACCGGGCGGATGCCTATATCGGAGTCTTGATCGACGACCTCGTCACGAAGGGAACGCGCGAGCCCTATCGAATGTTCACCTCGCGCGCCGAATACCGGCTTTCGCTCCGGGCCGACAACGCCGACCAGCGCTTGACTGAAAAAGGCGTAGCCGCCGGGTGCGTCGGGTCCGAGCGCGCGCAGCGGAACCGCGAGAAGGTCACGTCCTTGGCCCGCGCCCGCTCGCTCATGAGCGATCTGTATCTGACCCCGAGCGAGGCGCGTCGGATCGGCCTGCAGGTCAATCTCGACGGCGTCCGGCGCTCAGCTCTCGAACTTCTTGCGGCCCCCGGCGTCACGTGGGCAACCCTGGCGTCGATCTGGCCGGTCGCGGCAACGTTCGCTCCCGATATCGCCGAGCAGATCGAAATCGATGCGCTTTATGCCGGCTACCTCGAACGTCAGGCGGCCGACATCCGGGCGTTTCGGCGCGATGAGGACCTCACGCTGCCTTGGGACTTGGACTACGCCGGGATCGGCGGACTGTCGGCCGAGATTCGACTGAAGCTCGACGAAGCTCGGCCGACAACGCTGGGCGCCGCCGCGCGAATTTCAGGCGTGACCCCCGCGGCCGTTACAGCCTTGCTTGCCCACGTAAAAAAGCGCACCGTCGTGGGAGCTACGGCCTGAGCGACCGGGTCCTTTCGCAACAGGCGTTCGCGGATGCCGTTGGCGGTGTTTCACGTGAAACACTCGACCGGCTCGAGGTCTACGCGGCGCTGCTGACCAAGTGGCAGGATCGGATCAATCTCGTCGGTCGATCGACCTTGGCCGACCTTTGGCGTCGCCATTTCCTGGACTCGGCCCAAGTTCTGAAGCATGTACCGGTCGACGCCTCGAGTTGGCTAGATATCGGCACGGGCGCCGGTTTTCCGGGCGTCGTGCTGGCCATCCTGGGCGCATCCGACGTTCACTTGGTCGAAAGCGACCTGAGGAAATGCGCGTTTCTCCATGAAGTGCTGCGTGCGACAGCCACGACGGCAACCGTTCACGCGGTACGGATCGACGCTTTAGTGCCCCGCCCTTTTTCCGTCGTTACGGCTCGCGCGCTCGCGCGGCTCGGGGCCCTTATCGGGTTGGCGGCTCCGTTCCTCGGACCGAATTCGTGCTGTCTATTTCTTAAAGGTCAAGATGTTGCGCAGGAATTGACCGAAGCCCATAAATGTTGGAATATCGTTGTGGATAGGTTCAAGAGCGTAACCGATCCGAACAGCACGGTCCTACGCTTGACGGGTATCCATCATGTCAATCGATGAAAAGGCCGACGTCGAAGCCCAGGCCCGAGAGGCTCGGCCGACGACCAGTCTTCTGAACACGCGTATCATTGCAATCGCCAATCAGAAGGGCGGCGTGGGCAAGACCACGACCGCTATCAACTTGGCGACGGCGATGGCAGCGGTCGGGCAAAAGGTCCTGATCGTCGATCTCGATCCGCAAGGCAACGCGTCGACGGGGCTTGGCATCGACCGTGCCGCCCGAAAGCTCTCGAGCTACGATGTCGTGTTGGGGGCCGCTACCCTCCGCGAGGCGGTGGTGCCGAGCGCGATTCCCGGGCTCGATATCGTGCCCTCGACGGTCGATCTTTCGGCGGCCGAACTAGAGTTGATCGACCTCCCCCGTCGCACCTTTCGGCTCAAGGACGTGTTCGCGCAGTGCCCCGGCGTTTACGACTTCGTCCTCATCGACTGTCCGCCGGCGCTCGGCCTCCTGACCTTGAACGCATTGGTTGGGGCCGATGCCGTGTTGGTGCCGCTGCAATGCGAGTTTTTTGCGCTCGAGGGCTTGAGCCACCTCATTCGGACGATCGAACGGATCAAGATCAACTTCAATCCTCGCCTTGAAATTCAAGGAGTTGTCCTGACAATGTTTGACAAGCGAAACAATTTGTCGGACCAGGTTGCCGCCGACGTGCGCGGCTATCTCGGCGAAAAAGTCTACCAGACCGTGATCCCGCGCAACGTCCGCATGTCGGAAGCGCCGTCCTTCGGCAAACCCGCCCTACTTTACGATCATCGCTGCGCCGGAAGCGAAGCCTATATCAGCCTCGCCCGCGAATTGCTTCGGCGCGAAACGGAGCTTCGGGCGGCATGAGCCAAACCATGAGCGAAGAAACCCGCCACAAAGGATTGGGCCGCGGACTTTCGGCCCTGCTCGGCGAAGATAACGAGGATTACGCCGCGTTCGACCGGCTGCGCACCAGCCGCGAACTGCCGATCGAAGCGCTCAAGCCCAACCCGCTGCAGCCGCGGCGCCGGTTCGAGGAAGCCGACCTCGAAGCGCTTGCCGAATCAATCCGCGCGCACGGCATTCTCCAGCCGATCCTGGTTCGGCGCAGCGGCGAGGCCTTCGAGATCGTCGCCGGCGAACGCCGCTGGCGCGCCGCGCAGCGCGCCGAGCTCCATCAGGTTCCGGTCATCGTCAAGGAGCTGAGCGACGATCGCGTCATCGAGATCGCGCTGGTCGAAAACGTCCAACGCGAGGATCTGACGCCGATCGAAGAAGCGGTCGCGCTCCAACGGCTGATCGGCGAATTCGGCCACACCCAGGAACAGCTCGCCAGCGCGATCGGCAAGAGCCGGAGCCATATCGCCAACACGCTCCGCCTGCTCGGCCTGCCCGAATCGGTCAAGCTCATGCTGGACGACGGCCGCTTGACTGCAGGCCATGCCCGCGCGCTGCTCGCCGCGCGCGACGTCGAAGCGCTCGCCGCGCGGATCGTGAAGGACGGCTTGAGCGTGCGCGCGGCCGAGGCTATGGCTCAATCCGATGCCAAGGATGGCGGCACGCGCCGCCGCGCGCGCGCCGCCAAGTTCGCGCGCGATCCCGATACGATCGCGCTCGAACGCAACGTGTCGCAGGCGCTCGGCCTCAAGGTCGAGCTCCGCCATCGCGGCGAAGCGGGCGGCGAGGTGCGGATTTTCTACGCCAGCCTCGAGCAGCTCGACGAAGTCTGCCGGCGACTCTGCCACCGCTGACGCGAGCGGCCGTGACGATCGACGAAGTAGCGGTTCCGTACCGGGAAAAGCGCTCTTAAGCGCGCGCCGCGGCACCGGCCGCGGCGGCGATCCGCATCACCGTGCGGAGGGCGACCGGTTGGTCGGGCGCGCCGGTCGATTTGCAGGCGAGCTCGGCATCGACCACGATCCCGAGCGCTTGGGTGAGATGCGGCACCGTCCACAGCCGCATTTGCCGTTCGAGCGCGGGCCGGTGCTTGAAAAACACTGGCGGGCGCAGCGCCGCCAGCGCCTGATCGCTCGCGGCGCCGCGATCCAAGGCATCGCGCAGCCGATAGAGCTTGTCGACGTGGTAGGCGAGCGCGCGCAAGATGCCGATCGCGGTCACGCCTTCGGCCAGGCAGCGCCGCATCGCGAGATCGGCGCCGGCCTGATCGCCCGAGAACGACGCCAGCGCCAGATCGTCCAGCGTCGCAACACCCGAATCGTCGATACAGGCGCGGACCGCTTCGAGCGTCGCGCGCCCGCCCGACCCGACGAACGCGATCAGCTTCTCGATCTCGCGGCGCGAAACCTGGCGATCGCCGCCCAGCCGCTCGGTCGCGTATGCGATCGCGTCCTCGTCGTAGTCGATCTTGGCGGCGGCGAGCGCCGCGACGATCAGGTCGTGGAGTGTCGCGCGGTCATCGAGATAGCACGGCAGCGCGGCGGCGTTGGCAGCGTTCTCGAATAGACGCCGGAGGCTCGAGCGCGGGCCCAGTTCCTCGGCCTCGACCACGAGGCAGCAATCGCCCGGCGGCGCGTCGAGGAACTCCTCGATCATCTTGCTCATGCGATCGGAGGCGCCGCGTATTCGGATCGCCCGCCGCCCGCCCGTCATCGCGATCGCTCCGGCCTCGTCCCAGAGCGGCCCGGGGCCGTCATCGAGCGAAGCCGGCGCGATCTCGGCGACGCGAAACGGGTCGGCGGCCGAGCCCGCGATCTTGACGACCAGCGCCTGCGCGCGCTCGCGCACCAGCCCGGCGTCGGGCCCGTAGAGCAAGACCGCCCGCACCTCGGCCGGCGGCCGGGCCACAAAACCGTCGATCCGCGCGCCGCTGAGCTTCATCGCCTTGACGCCTTAGCTGCCGCTCGCGCCGCGGCGCTGAAAGAAGACGCCGAGGCGGGTGTGGATTTCGGCTCCGACTTCCTTGACCGCGCGGCGTTCGGCATCCTGCTCGGCCGAAAGCGTCCCGAACTCGGATCGCACGACGTTGTAGGCGGCGATCGCGCGCGCCGCGCCGGTCACGACGACCGAATTGTCGGCGCGATCGCGAAGCGCGTACTGGGCGGCGGCGGTCACGTTCTGACGGGTCGCGGTCTGGTCGCGCGCGAACGCGAGCGGCTGCTTGATGATGGTGAGCGTCAAGTCGAGCCGATAGCGCGGGCGCTCGGGTTCGCCGGCCGGGGTCAGGCGATCGCGAAGCTCGTTGTAGAGCAAGAGCTCGGAACGGCCTTTGGGCGCGACCATGTAGATCTCGCCGAGCTCGGCGGCGACGTTCGCGGCATCCGGCCGTTCGGCGTAGAGCGGCTGGAAGCCGCACGCGGCGAGCCAGCTCGAAACGGCGACGGCGACGGCGGTTCTAGACCACGACATTGACGACGCGATTGGGCACGACGATCACCTTGCGCACGGCCTTGCCGGCGATCGCCTTGACGACGCTATCGTTCGCGAGCGCCGCTGATCGCACCTCGGCCTCGGACAAGTCGCGCGCGAGTTCGAGCGTCGCGCGAAGCTTGCCCATGACCTGGACCGCGATCGTCACGACATCATCGATCACGAGCGCTGGGTCGTGCTGGGGCCAGGGCGTCTCGGCGACCAGCGTGCGCCGGCCGAGCCGCTGCCACATTTCCTCGGCGAGATGCGGCATCATCGGGCCGACCAAGAGCGCAACCGCTTCGAGCGCCTCGCGGTGCGCCCAGGCATCGGCCGCGGTCGCATGGGGCCCGACCGCGGCGCAGAATTCCTGGACCGCGTTCGAGAGCTCATGCACGGCCGCGACGGCGCGATTGTAGTGGAAGTCTTCCATGCACTTGGTGACCGCCGCAATCGTCTTGTGCGTCGCCCGCCGCAGCGCCGTTGCCGCCGGATCGAATGCGACCGCCGCCGCATCGGCTGCCGCCGCGACCGGTGCGCCCGGCTCGTCGACCAGGCGCCACAGCCGGTTGACGTAGCGCCAGACGCCCTGGACGCCGGCATCGGTCCATTCGAGGTCGCGCTCCGGGGGACTGTCCGAGAGCATGAACCAGCGCGCGGTGTCGGCGCCGTATTTGTCGATGATCGGGTTCGGATCGACCACGTTCTTCTTCGACTTGCTCATCGATTCGGAACGGCCGATCGTCACCGTCTGCCCGCTCGTCGCGTGCACGGCTTTGCCGGCCGGATCGAACGTCACCTCTTCCGGGTAGAGCCATTTGCCGTTCGCGTCCTTGTAGGTCTCGTGGCAGACCATGCCCTGCGTCAGCAAGCCGGAAAATGGCTCGGTGAAATCGACGTAGCCGCAGCGTTTGGCCGCGCGCATGTAAAAGCGCGAATAGAGGAGATGCAGGATCGCGTGCTCGATGCCGCCGATGTACTGGTCGACCGGCAGCCAGTAGCGGATCGCGTCGGTTTCGAGCGGCTGGGTCGCGCGCGGCGACGCGAAGCGCGCGAAATACCAGGAGGAGTCGACGAACGTATCCATGGTGTCGGTTTCGCGCTCGGCCGGCTCGCCGCAGCGCGGGCAGGCGACATGCTTCCACGTCGGGTGGCGCGACAACGGATTTCCGGGCACGGTGAAATCGACATCGTCGGGCAAGCGAACCGGGAGATCGCGATCGGGAACCGGAACGACGCCGCACGCGCGGCAGTGGATCACCGGGATCGGACAGCCCCAATAGCGCTGTCGCGAAATGCCCCAATCGCGAAGCCGATAGCTGACCGTGCGCTGGCCGAGCCCGCTGGCTTCGAGACGATCGGCCATTCTTACTTTAGCGGCGGCGACGTCGAGCCCGTCCAGAAACTCGGAGTTGACGAGCCGGCCGTCGTCCAGGAACGGCTCATCGCCGATCGCAAAGTCCGCCCCTTGCCCCGGCGGCGCCACCACGGTTCTCACCGGGAGCCCGTATTTCCGCGCGAAGTCCAAGTCTCGTTGGTCGTGCGCCGGACAGCCGAAGATCGCGCCGGTGCCGTACTCCATCAGGATGAAGTTGGCGATATAGACCGGAAGCTCCCAGCTCGCTCGGCAAGGGTGGCGCACCTTGATCCCGGTATCGAAACCGATCTTCGCCGCCTTTTCGAGCGCGGCTTCGCTGGTGCCGATGCGCTGGCATTCGTCGATGAACGCGCGGGCCTGCGAATTAGCGCGCGCGATCTCCTGGGCGAGCGGGTGCTGCGGCGAGATCGCACAGAACGAGGCGCCGAACAGGGTGTCGTGGCGAGTAGTAAAGACGGTGAGCGCACCGGGGCGATCGGTGAACGCGAAATCGACTTTCATCCCTTCCGAGCGGCCGATCCAGTTGCTCTGCATCAGGCGCACGCGCTCGGGCCAGCGCTCGAGCCCGTCCAGCGCCGCCAACAGGTCGTCGGAGAATTCGGTGATGCGGAAAAACCACTGGGTCAGCTTCTTCTGTTCGACCAAGGCGCCCGAGCGCCAGCCGCGCCCGTCGATCACCTGCTCGTTCGCGAGCACGCTGTTCTCGACCGGATCCCAATTGACCAGCGATTCGCGGCGATAGGCGAGTGCGGCGTCGAGGAAGGCCAGGAACATGCGCTGCTGCTGGTGGTAGTACTCGACGTCGCAGGTCGCGAGCTCGCGCCGCCAGTCGTAGGAAAGCCCCATCGCCAGCAGCTCTTTTTTCATCGCCGCGATGTTGTCGCGGGTCCATGTCGTCGGATGGATGCCGCGCTCGATCGCCGCGTTCTCGGCCGGCAACCCGAACGCATCCCAGCCCATTGGATGCAAGACGTTGAAGCCTCGCGCCTTCTTGTAGCGGGTCAGCACATCGCCGAGGGTGTAGTTGCGGACGTGGCCCATGTGGATGCGGCCCGAGGGATAGGGGAACATCTCGAGCACGTAGTATTTGGGCTTGGCCGTATCGACTTCGGCCGCGAACACGCCGCGCTCGGCCCAAGTCGCTTGCCATTTGGCTTCGGTCGTCTTGGCGTTGTAGCGCGCCATCGAATCGGGAACTCCCCTGCTTCGGCGGGCGCGCGTCGACGCAAGCCCGGCTCGCGCGCGAACCTATCGCGCCGCTCGGCGAGCGTCAAAAACGGCAGCAGAAATACGGGCGTTCAGTCCGAGGGCAGCGTCCCCGATTAGCCCGAGGGCAGCATCCCGATGCGGAGTTCGCGGGCGCGGGCAAGGATCGCGTTCTCGAGATCGACCGCGGTCGATTCGCGGATCGCGGCGTCTTCCCACTGGCTGCCGCCGGCGCGAACCTGGCGAAAGACGCTGACCTTGATCGCATCGGCCCTGAGCCGCCGGTCGGTAATGTAAACGGTCGCTTTGAAGCGCTCGTTCGGCGTCTCCGGCGGGGTGAACCAATCGGTAATGATGACGCCGCCGAACGGGTCGGCCGACGTCAGCGGCATGAAGGCGATGGTATCGAGCGAGGCGCGCCAGAGGAAACTGTTGACGCCGATGCCGGCACCGCCGCGCGCGGCGTCTTCGTCCTTCTTGCCGCCGAGCATCGTGAGCCCGCTCGGACCGAAAATGTTACCGCCTTCGGTAAGCGTCCGGCCGGCCCCAGACTTTGGCCCGCGCGTGTCGGGGTAAACCGCTTCGACCGGAACCGCATTGCAGCCCGCGACCAGGGCCGCAACCGCACCCGCAAGCAGTATCCGCCCGCAACCCATCATTGATCGTACCCAAAAAACGAGCGCGCCACCCTCAGCGGACGCAGGGGACGATCCTAATCCAGGGCTCGTTCAGAATCCAGATCGGCGGCGGCCAAGGGCCCACCCTCTTTAGTCACAACAATAGAAGGTATCTCTAGGCATAAAAATTACCACTAATAGAAAATCTTTTACCCAATCGCTAACCCGGAAGACGCTATCGCGAAAGGTCGGAGTACGCGAAACCGCTGTTGCAGATGCGCTCAAGCGTCGTGGCGCAAATGCCACATCGGGCGACTATTCTCGGCGATTCCGTGGCCTAAGCTTGACGGTCACGGTGGCCAGCGGGTCTAATGCTGGCCGTGTCGTCAGGGAGACGGCCCGCCCGGCGACTCGGGTGCGTGCTGCGTTGCAACATGGCAAGAGAGAGAGGACTGTGATGAAGAAACTGTTATACGGGACGACGGCGCTCGTGGCAGCGAGCGTGCTGTCGAGCGGCGCTTACGCTGCCGACCCGATCAAGTTGTCGGTGGGCGGTTACTTCGGTGGTGCGTTTGCTTACCAGGACCAAGACGACGGTGTGGTTGCCGGCGTGAATCAGCCGGCCGCCAACACGCGGAGCCACGGCGTCGTCCGCGAGGCGGAAATAATCTTTTCGGGCGTGACCACGCTCGACAACGGCATCAAGGTCGGTGTCAACGTCCAGCTCGAGGCGCAAAGCTCCGCCGACGTCATCGACGAAAGCTACATCTGGTTCGAGGGTAGTTGGGGCAAAATCCAACTCGGTGCGGAAGACGACGCCGCTCACCTCCTGAACGGCGGTGCCACCAAGGCGACCAACTTCTTCTTCGGCGTCAACTCGCCGGTGTTCTCGATGGTCGAGTGCGGCACCAACAACGTGAGCCTGGGCGCGGCTCCGACCATGGCTTCGGGCCGTCCCGATTTGGGCGGCACCGCGGGCTTCGGTTGCTACATGGGCGCCTACTCGCCACTGCTCACCTCGGATCGGGAAAAGATCACCTACATATCGCCGAAGATCGGTGGCTTCCAGTTCGGTATTTCTTACACGCCGAACAACCACGAAGAGCCGAACGTCGGCGATGCTGGCGGCACGTACGCAGCTGCCCGGGGCGATGTCACGACTGGCGCGCAGGGCGAGGTTATCTCGATCGGCGCCAACTGGTCGGGCAAACTCGGCGCTCTCGATGTCCGCGCCAGCGCGGGCTATCAGAAGGGCGACCTCGAAGCCAACAACACCGCGACCGCGGTCGCGGCCCTCGACGTGGCTGGCGGCACCGGGTTGAACGTGTTCGAGGACCGCGACACTTGGATCTTGGCCGGCGCGGCGACCTTCCAGGCGTTCACGTTCGGCATGACCTACTACCACGACGACTACGGTCTCCAAAAGAACGGCGATCGCCGCGACTGGACCGCCGGTCTCACCTACAAGACCGGTCCGTGGCAGTTCGGCGTCGAGTACGGCAACACCAAGATCGAACGCGGTGGCGCCGCGACGACGGGCGACGACGAAGCCGAAGCCTTTGCGTTGGGCGCGAGCTACTCGCTCGGCGCCGGCGTCAGCCTCCAGGCCGAGTTGCAGTTCTGGAGCATCGACTCCGGCGCGGCTACCCAGGCCCTCCGGACGGCGGCGGAGAACGACGCGACCGTGTTCATTATCGGCACGACGATTTTCTTCTAATCGCTTAAAGCGATAAGGGAAGAAGGGCGGGGCGGACTTCGGTCCGCTCCGTTCGTTTTTTGGGCCGCCCTTGTCTGAACGCCCCCTTAGTCGGCGGTCTCGAGCCGGCCGGCAAAGCGCGGCTGGCTGACCCGTTCGGCGTAGTCTTCGAACATCAGGTTGAAGCTCACCGAGAGGTTTAAGCTCACCGAGAACCGCTACTCCTGCGCGCGCTTGATGTCGACCGAATGCGCGAGCCACGCCGGAAACAACACCATGCGTCC
Source organism: Alphaproteobacteria bacterium (assembly GCA_016869275.1). Lineage (GTDB taxonomy): Bacteria > Pseudomonadota > Alphaproteobacteria > SHVV01 > SHVV01 > SHVV01. Next base: position 29,859 of record VGEO01000002.1, read on the forward strand.
GACCTTGGCGTTGATGTTGAAGCTCGCGGCGTGTTTGGTCGAAAGCTTGGTCGTGCGCGGCGCCATGACGTGGGCCTGCGGCCGCGGATCGTGGAAATCGATGGTGTCGCCGCCGACCGACGCCTTGACGTAATCGACGCCGCTCGGGAAGTTATCGGGATGGGTATGCTCGTGATGGCAGGCGCCGGGCGGGCTGACATTGGCCCAACACCCGGTCACGACCATCGCATTCCACTCGTAGTCGAGGAACCGAACCGCACCCTTGGCGGCGTCGAGGGCGAAGCGGCCGAGCGGCGCGAACTCGGGAAGCTTGTGAAGCTGGGTGTCGGTCTACCACGAATGGCCGACGGTCAGACCTGGCGCTGCCGCCACCATGGTGTCGATCCGGCGCGCGATCCCGTCGTTCAAGGGTTCATAGTCCGCGCGCTTCAAGTCGTATACCCATACGAACGACGGAAAAAAACTTAATGTCCTCGCCTTTTCGAACATCGCTCTGCTACCTGAGGAACCGCGGTCGCTGCCATTCTAGAACGTCGCGTCTGCGATGGGGTCTGCGACGTTGGCTGGGCGGCGCGGCTGCCCGGAGCGTGTCCTGATGGGCGGTCTGGTCTGGCTCGCATCCTACCCGAAGTCCGGGAACACCTGGCTCCGCGCGTTCCTCCATAACCTCATCAAGAACGCCGACGCCCCGGTCGACATCAACGACATGATGCAGTTTTCGGTAGGCGACTCGCAGCGCGAGTGGTTTGCCGAAGCCGCCGGGCGCCCGGTTGAGGAATTGAGCGAAGACGCGATCGCCAAGCTCAGGCCGGCCGTGCATCGCCGCTTCACCGAGCTCTCCAAGAATTCGGTGTTCGTCAAGACGCACAACATGCTCGGCGTCGACCGCGGCGTCCCGCTGATCACGATGGCGGTGACCTCGGGTGCGATCTATGTCGTTCGCAACCCCTTGGACCTCGTCCTGTCGCTCGCGCCGCACTTCGGTCTCACCATCGACGGTGCGATCGCGCTGATGGCGATGGCGGACGGCGGTTCTCGCCCCGACCCCGGCAACGTTTCGCAACGCTTCGGCTCGTGGTCTGCCAATGTCAAGAGCTGGACCCGCCGGGCGACGCCGCAGCTTCACGTTGTCCGCTACGAGGACATGCACGACCGCCCGACCGAGACCTTTGGCGGAGTCATGCGGTTTTTGGGCCTCGACCATCCGGCCGAACGGCTCGAGCGGGTGATCCGGTTCTCGTCCTTCAAGGAGCTGCGCGCGCAAGAAGACGCGCATGGATTTCGCGAGAAAAGCCTCCACGCCGAGCGCTTTTTTCGCTCCGGCAAGAAAGACCAATGGCGCGGCCGGTTGAATGCGGCCCAGGTCGCCGCGATCGTCGGGCGCCACCGCGAGCAGATGGCGCGCTTCGGCTACCTGCCCTAGTGTTCGCACATCTTTACCCTCCCCCTCTGCGAGGGGGAGGGGACTCCTGGTCAGCGCGCCGCCGCCGCGCGCATCGCGTCGCGCTCGGCAAGCCAGCGATCGGCGTAGGCGACCCCGGCCCATTTCTCGAACCATGGGCCGCCGCGAGTGTAGTGAATGACCTTGGGCGCGATCGCCGGGTTCGAGTGGCCTTCGAGCCAGTTCCAGGCTTCGGGCAGCGCGCCGATCTCCGCGTCCGCCAGCCAGCAAAAACGATGGAGGTCGAGACCACGCCAGCGATTGACCGTCGCCATCGTCACCGCGGCATTGGCCGGGTGGCGCCGGTTCCACAACATCAGGCTCGACCAATTCTTGCGCTGGTATTTGGTCTGGATGCGGTCGTCCATCTTGCGCTCCTCGGGCGGCCGATGGTCGTGCTTTACCACCATCACCGCGAAGCGCGGATCGGCGAGCGCCAGGAGCTCATCGATATCGGCTTGCCACAGGAAGTCGCAATCGAAATAGAGGGCCCAGTCGCTTCGCCCGAGGTGCGGTACCAGAAATCGGGTCAGGCTGAATTCGGTACTCATCGGCGCGTCGGAGATGACGTCCCAGAGGTGCCCGTTGCGTTCGGCAGTGGGACGCGTGTAGTGCCTGGCGGCGCGCAGCTCGTCCAGTTTGAGCGGGTGGATGGCGAGATCGGTTCGGCCGGTGCGCCGCCGTAGCGAGTGGACACAGACGTCATAGGCGATCGGCTCGCGCCGGTCCCACCCGATGAACACATCGACCATGGCTGCGTCTAATACGTGGGCGCGTCGGCCGGTGCAACGCTAGAAGCGGTCGGGGAGGCCGAGATCGGCCCGCAGCCGCGCGAGCGGCGCCCGCCAGTCGTTGCGGGGGCCGCGCCGGTAAAGCCGCGTTGCCGGGAACCACGGGCTCTCCTCGCCCGCGGCCATCCAGCGGAATTCGGGCGCGGGGATGAGAACGCGCGCGGTGCGGCCGGCGGCCGCCCGTAAATGGACGTTGGTGTTGCTGACGGCGACGTACTCATCGAGCCGGGCCAGGACCGCCAGCATGGTGTCGAGATCGTCGTTCAAGGCCGACGCGTCGTGTACACGCGCGCCGGCGGCTGCCGCGAACGACGCGATCTCGTCGGGTTCGGGCTCACGTTGCAGGACGAGTACGGTCGCCGGCGTGCCACGTAATGCCGCGCCGAGGTCGACGAGCGGAACCTCCTTGAAGAGCGAGAGGCGGGCGCGGGTTCCGCCGCGCCAGCTGACGCCCAAGTAAGGCGGCTGACCGGCGGCCGCGAGCAACCGTGCCGCGCGGGCATCGGCCTCGGGCGTGGTCGGAAGCCGAACGCTCGGCACGAAGTCGCGATCGCGGCGGTCGAGGCAATAGGGGAGGTCGCCGGCGGCGATCCGGTAGCGGCATGGCTCGGGCGGTGAATCGCCGGTGAAAACCGACGCGAGAATGGGGAGCCGTTCGATCACCGGCGCGATCTTGGCTCCGGCCTGGTAATGAACGCGGGCGCCGCGCTCGGCGAGCTCGTGCGCGAAGCGAAGGAAGAAGATCTCATCGCCCAGTCCCTGATCGCGCCGAACGTGAATCGGGATGCCGTCGAGCCGCTCCGGCAGGGGGTCACGGAAGAATCCGGCCGCCGTTTCGGCCGGCATCGACACGCGGTTCCGATAGGCCGCCCAGCCCTCGCGCAAGTGCCCGCAGAGGAGCAGCGCTTTACCGGTCAGATCGAGTGCCGGTTCGTAGCCTGGATCGATCGCCAGCGCATCGCGATAGGTGCCGAGCGCCGCCGCCATGTCGCCCTGCTGCTCGAGCGCCTTGCCAAGGTTGACCAATATTTCCTTGGCCGTGGGCGCCAGCGCGAGCGCGCGCCGATAAGCCGCGATCGCGCGTTCGGGCTCGCCCAGCTTCGCGAGCGCGACGCCAAGATTAGCGAGCAATCGGGCATCGTTCGGTTGGCGGGCCAACGCCGCCTCGCAGATAGCGATCGCGTCGGCAAACCGTTCGCGCTCGATCAGGACTCCGGCCAGGGTGAGCCGCGATTCGGTGTAGCTCGGATCGTTCGGTGGAATCCGCTCGAGCACGGTCGTTGCTTCCGCGTAGCGTTCGCGCCGATAGAGCGCGTTTCCCCAGTTGAGACGCGCGCCCGGCCGCTCGGAATCGAGCGCCACCGCCCGCGCGAACGCCGCGCATGCCTCATCGAGGGCGTGACGCGCCATCGCCGCGTTGCCAAGTTCGATATGGGCGGCCGCGAGGGCCTTGGCGACCGCCGCATCGCGCGGTGCGGTGGCGCGCGCCCTGGTCAGGGCGGCGACCGCGCCGGCGGGATCGCCCGCCGCCAACCGGACCACGCCCAAGTTGCGTAAGACCTCGGGGTCGCGCCCGGCCTTGCCGGCCGCGCGTTCGAGCAGATCGCGCGCGAGCGCGACATCGCCGGCGCGGTGGGCGAATTGGGCGCGGAGCTGGAGTGCCTTGAGGTTGCCGGGCTGGATCGCGAGCAGGCGATCGAGCGCGGCGATCGCCTCGCCTGCGCGCCCGGCCTGGGCTGCAGCCTGGGCAGCCGCGAACAGCGCACCGGGATTGGCACTCACTGGACGCACCGGTCCGCCAGGTCGGCGAGGACGAAGTCGACCAGCGGTTTGGGATCGGCGGCGAGGTGGGCGACGCACGGTACCGGCTCCGCCATCAAGCGCTCGACCGCCTTGGCATCGGGCGCGCGCGGGAGGCTCGGGAGGCGGGCGAGCGTCGTCTCGAGCGAGCCCATGCAGCCGATCCGGCCATCGGCGGTCGCCCGCAGCTTGGCGAGCCCGCACGGGGCGCGGCAGTGCCGCCCTTCGAACGGCACCGACCACCGCGCCAAATTGGTGAAGCGCCCCTGCAGCACCTCGCCTGGCGCCGAGGTGTAGACCGCGACGCCCGGTACCCGAAACAGCTTGGCGAGATGCGCCGGCCCGCTATCGGCCACGACGACGTAGTCGAAGGCTTCGATTGCGCCGATCAAGGCGCCCACCGATTCGAACGCCTCGACCACGCGGACGCCGCTTCGCGCGATCGGCCCCAGGGCGTGGCGGTAAAGCACGCCCTGGCGTTGGTTGCGGTTGAGGCAGAGCGACACCTGACCGCGCGGCGTCAGCGCTTCGGCGAGGCCAATGGCGGCCGCACTCGGCAGCGTGCGGAGCGGCGAGGACGCGAGCGGAAATATCCCGATCGTGGCGTCGCCCTTCGGCGCCAGCGCGCGTGCGCCGCCGGGATAGTGCGCACTCGGGCTCAAGGCGAACGCTTTGAGGAGGCTCGCTTCGAAATCGATCGGCCACACGTCGATGTCATGACCGGCTTCAAGCGCGCCCAAATCGATGACGACGTCGAACGCGGCGATGCGATCCCGTTCGATCCAGAGCGGATAAGCGGTGATGGCGGGATTGGTGAGGTAAATGTCGTGAGCCGGGCCGGTACAAAATATCGTGACCGCGGCGGGCCGATGGCGGTCGATGAATGCCTGCAAGAAGAGCAAGACCTGGACGTTGTCGCCGAGCGCATGGGTGCCGAGCAGGAAGCCGACGGTACGGCCCTTGAAGTCGCGGCTTGCCCACTCGGCGCGCGGCAGGCAGGCGATGCGGGCATCGGTCGCGGTGATCCGGAACTGGTTCGGATTGGGGACGAGCGCCTGGTTGGCGAACGCGGCGACGTTGGTGAGATAAGTCTGGCCGGTCGTGCCCTGCTGATTGGCGGCGGCCGAGGCGTTGGGGAAGCGAAACGAGAAGGCGCTCGCGGCCGTGAACGCGACCAGCGTGGTCCGGCTCTGTTGTGTCGCCGCCGGGCTAGCGGCCATGTCGGCACTCCGCGGGTGGGGCGAATTGCGCGACCAGTGCGCCGATCGCGGCAATGCCGGCGAGCGCGATCGGCCGAAGTCGGCTGACGGTAGCGGGGTCGATCCCGCCCAGGGCGATGATCGCGATCGGACTCGACCGCACGAGGCCAGCCAAGCGGAGCGGACCGAGGCCGGGCCGACCGGGGTGTGAGCGGGTTGGAAAGACCGGCGACACGAAGGCGGCATCGAACCGCGCCCGTGCCGCCGCCCGCAAGGCGCGCTCCGAATGCACCGCGACGGTGGCGAGGCCGCGGCGGCTGGGGCGGCGGCTCGGGCCCCCGGCCTGATCGCGCAGATGGATGCCGGCGGCGCCGACCGCGGCCGCGAGCCGGGCATCGCCGCCGACCACGAGCGTCAGCCGCCGTCGCTGACACACGGCCGCGACCCGCCGGGCCAGCGCGGCACGGTCGGGGTCGGCGTAGTGGCGCAACACCACCCCGGTCCCAGCGGGCAGGCGCTCGATCACCGGCAGCGGGTCGGGACAGCGGCGTTCGTCGGTCATGAACCAAAGGCAGGGCAATACCGGCCAGCGGCGAGCGGCGTGGAGCCGGCGGGCGAACGTTGTAAGCTCGGTCACGAGATCTTTCGCGCTCGAACGCCGGACGAGATCGACGTTCGTGGAAACCAGACAGTGCCATGACCGCGTCCGATGCGCCAAGCCTGAACCCGCTGTCCGCGACCGACGTCGGCGGCCACATCGCCCTGGTCCGCGCCCGAATTACCGCGGCGGCGAAGGCCGCTGGGCGCGCGGCCGCCGGGATCGAGCTCGTCGCCGTCTCGAAGGGGCACGCGGTCGAGCGGATCGCGGCCGCCATTGCCGCCGGCCAGCGTGTGTTCGGCGAGAACCGCGTGCAGGAAGCCGAGCGTAAATGGCCAGCGCTCAAAGCCGCGCACCCCGACCTGCGCCTGCATCTGATCGGACCGCTTCAGACCAATAAAGTCCGCGACGCCGTGGCGCTCTTCGACGTGATCGAGACGGTCGATCGGCCGAAGCTCGCCGAGGCCCTGGCCGGTGCGATCGCCAAGAGCGGTCGGGCGCCGGCCTGCTTCATCCAGGTCAACACCGGCGAAGAGCCGCAGAAAGCCGGCGTTGCCCCGACCGAAGCCGACGGCTTCATCGCGGCGTGCCGCGAGCGCGGGCAGCTCCCGATCGTCGGCCTGATGTGCATTCCGCCGGCGGCCGAAGAGCCGGCGTTTCATTTTGCGCTGCTCCGCGAAATCGCCCGGCGCAACGGGATCGCCCACCTCAGCATGGGGATGAGCGCCGATTACGAAATTGCGATCGCGTTCGGCGCGACCCACGTCCGGGTCGGTACCGCGATTTTCGGCGAGCGTCCGGCCTAGCCCGTTTAAATAGGCTCGACCGCGAGCGTATCGCCCGGGCTGGCTTCGGCGATCAGCGCCAGAAGCTCGGTCAGAGCGATCGCGACGCAGCCCGCGGTCGCGGCAAAGTCCGGGGCGGCGACGTGGAGGAAGATCGCGCTTCCCAAGCCCGGCACCACCGGATCGTCGTTGTAGCCCAGGGGGACCACGAGATCGTAGAGCCGGTCCGTCCGCCACAGCCGCTCGTGGCGCGCCCGGTACGGGAGTGCGACCGGCCGGTTGTAGGACGGATCGTCGGGGTCGTCGCACCAGCCATCGTCGATGCCGATCGCCCGGATCGCGAGCGCGGTTGCGGGCGGCGTCAGTCGGTCGGGCCGATAAAGCACCGAGCGCAGCGGGAAACGGCCGATCGGCGTGGCGCCGTCGCCTTCGCGCTTGGCGCGCGCGAGGCCACCGCGCCCGACCGCGCAACGGACGCGGCGGTCGCGCCAGGCGAGCGTGTTTCCGGCGACGATGATGTTCATGCGATCGGCGCGGGTCACCGCGCGTCGCACTTAGAATACGTCAGGTGGCGGGATTTGGCCTAGCGTCGCCGCTTCGCGGGCCGCGGTATAGCTCAACAAGCGATCGGCCAGCTGCTGCGCCGTCATTTCATCGGCGTGTGGGTTCTTTGCGGCCGGGCCTGGCGCGGGTGTACTGGCCGGCTTCCGACCCAAGAAATAGTTCGCCGGCAGCGGCAAGGGCTCGTAAAGCGGCTTACCCGGCGTTTTGCTTGCGAGACCGCGTTCGCTGCCGCTGGCGGCGCCGGTGCCCGATGGCCGGACGGGTACGGCGGCTAGAGCCGAGGCCGGCGGGCCGAACTCGGCGGGCGTCGGGTTCGCCGGACTGATCGCGGCGACCGCGGTCGCCGCGGCGGTCGGCTTGGTGTCGAATCCGGCCATCGCCATCAGATGGCCGCCGACGTCACGCCCGGTCATGTCCTCGACGACGAGGTTGGCGAGCGAGGAGACGAAACCGATCGGTCCGCCGAACAGGGCGCCGCCGGCCAGGCGTGCCGCCGGGCCGATCGTATCGCCGGTAAGCGCCCGATAAACCGTCGACACGACCGGGATGTGCTGAAGCGGGTTGATGAAATCGAGCAGGTCGGCGAACGAGACCTCGTCTTTGCCGCTCCCGCTCACGAACTTCGCGGTTCCGCCCGGCGCGTCGACCCGTGGGACGGTGTCGGCGAAGCCGTTGATGTGATGGTTGACCGCGAGGATTTCCATGGTGCGCCAAGGACCTGCCAAGCAAGGGCCACGCCATCGGGTAGGCTAATTATTCCTAGGAGAATCAAATAATTAGTTCACCGCCTCGCGGCCCTGGCCGGGCGCCGGCAAAGCTTGCCGGGTAGCCCCGGGCGAGAGCGGTTTCGCCGACGCGGCGCCCGTACTAAAACTCGGGGCGGAAAAAACGCGAGAGGATCCATGTTGTATCGAGGTTACGACCGTCAAGGACTCGACGCGCAGTACTTCATGCGCGCCCGCCACCCCGATTGGGAGAACTGGTTCAAGAAATGGAAAGCGTGGAGCGAGAAGGTACGCGCGGCGCGCAGCGTCAAGCGCGATATCGCCTTCGGTCCGTCCAAGGACGAAACGCTCGACGTTTTTTACACCCGCTACAACCGTTCGCCGGTCCACGTCTTCATCCACGGCGGCTATTGGCAGGCGATGAGCAAGGACGACCATAGCTTCGTTGCCGATGGTCTGGTCGATGCTGGTGCGGCGGTCGTCATCCCGAACTATACGCTGGCGCCCGAGGCCGATATTGACGAGATCGTGCGCCAGTGCCGCGCGGCGATCGCCTGGACGTGGCGTAACGCCGCGAGCTTCGGCGGCGATCCCGGTCGTATTTTCGTCTCCGGCCATTCGGCCGGCGGGCACCTGACGGCGATGATGGTGTCGACCGACTGGCCGGCCTACGCACAGGATCTGCCGGCCGATCTCATCAAAGGCGGGTGCGCGATCTCCGGGCTGTTCGACCTCGAGGCGATGCGGCTCTGCTACGTCAACGACAAGCTCAAGCTCACGCCCGATCAGGTTCGCCGGCAGAGCCCGATCAACGCCCTGCCGGAACGGGGGGCGCCCCTGATCGTCGCGGTCGGCAACGACGAGACCTCCGAGTTCCACCGCCAGTCCGACACCTATGCGGCGCAGTGGCTCGCCAAGGGCTTTACGCTCCAGACCATGCGCCCGGCCGGGCTCAACCACTATTCGATCGTCGACGCCGTCGGCAATCCGCGCCACCCGCTGACGCGGGCCATGCTCGCGCAAATGGACCTGCCGGAGGACCCAACCCGGACCTAAGCCCACGGAACTGTGTAGCCGACGGGGACGCCGCGCCGGTTGTGGCCGCGAAGCGCCGGCCGCATATTTACGTGAACCTGCGGCGGCTCCCTCGGTAGAAGGGCCATGTCGAACAAGAAACGCCTGCTTCTGATCGATGACAACGACGCATTGCGAACGGCGCTTCGCGAGCAACTCGATCTCAACGCCGAGTTCGCCACCGCCGAAGCCAACAACGGTGCCCGGGCCATCGAGCTTCTGAAAGGCGATCATTTCGACTTGGTGCTGCTCGACGTCGGCCTGCCCGACCTCGATGGACGCGAGGTGTGCCGGAACGTCCGCCGTGCCGGGATCAAGGTCCCGATCATCATGCTGACCGGGGCGAGCGGCGATTCGGACGCTATTCTCGGGCTCGATGCCGGCGCCAACGACTATATTGCCAAGCCGTTCAAGTTGAACGTCCTGCTGGCGCGTATCCGCGCGCAGCTGCGTCAGCACGACCAAAGCGAGGACGCGGTATTCGCGATCGGTCCTTATACGTTCAAGCCGAGCGCGAAATTGCTGGTCCACAATCAGACGGCCAAGAAGGTCCGGCTCACCGAGAAAGAGACCTCGATCCTCAAGTATCTGTATCGCGCCGGACGATCGGTGCAGCGCGACGTGCTCCTGAGCGAGGTGTGGGGCTACAACGCGGGGGTCACCACCCACACGCTCGAAACGCACGTCTACCGGCTGCGCCAGAAGATCGAGGACGATCCGACTGCCGCGGCGATACTCATCACCGAACCGGGCGGCTACCGGCTCAACCCTTAAATGCTAGCGGCCGACGAAGCGAGGCGGCCGCTTCTCGGCGAAGGCCCGCGCGCCTTCCTGCGCGTCCTCGGACCGGAAGCAGCGGACTACCTCCTGGCGCGCGGCGTGGTCGTCGAGGGTGCCGCGTGCGATCGCGACCAAGGCGCGCTTCATCCCGGACACTGCGAGCGGCGCGGCATCGGCGAGTTGGCGGGCGAGCGTATCGGTCGCGGCCGCGAGCGCCTCGGGTTCGACCAGTCGATCGAGGTAGCCGATGGCGCGGAGCGTTTCGGCGTCGAGCTCGTCGCCCAGCAGGAAAATACGGCGCGCCGCCGCCGGACCTACCCGCTCGACGAAGCGCTTGAGCCCGTTGATGTAATAGAACACGCCGAGCTGCGCGGCCGGGACTTTGAGCCGCATCCCGGCGACGCCGATCCGGAAGTCGCAGGCGATCGCGAGGTCGGTCGCGCCGCCATAGACGCTGCCGTTGAGGGCGCAGATCGTCGGCATCGGCAGGGCCTCGAGGCGATCGACCACGGCCTCGAGCGGGTTGCGGTCCCAATCGGTGGTCGCGATGTTGCCGATATCGAAGCCGGCACTGAACGATTTGGCGCCGCGCGCGGTGAGGACGACGACTCCGATCGTGCGATCGGCTTCGATCGCATCGAGGGCGGCGGCAAACTCCGGCAGGTCGGCGGCGGCGATGACGTTGTGCCGCTCGGGCCGATTGAGGATCAACGTGACGCGCCGGTCTTGGCGCACATAGTCGAGAAACGGGGCCACCGGACCTCCTTGATCGCCGACGCGGCGGGGCACGAGATCCCGTTGTCGGCCAACCGCTTGAAAACAACCCGAAAATAGCTTTTTCCCGCGCATTACGGTAAGCAGATTACGCCTCCCGCGGCGGAGGCCGGGACGAAAGGGGCGCGTCGAGTGGCGAGCGGTGACGATTTTTTCGTGCGCTTTTGGGGTGTCCGCGGCAGCGTCGCCTGCGCCAGCGGCCAAACCGTCAAGTACGGCGGCAACACCTCATCGCTCGAGATTCGCTGCGGCGCCCATATCCTGATGTTCGATGCCGGCACCGGGTTTCGCTATCTCGGCAACTCGCTCCTCAAGCAAGCGCCGGTCGAGGCCGATCTGTTTCTCACCCACACCCACCTCGATCACGTCGTCGGGCTGCCGTTCTTCGTTCCGGCCTTCAACCCGGCCAACACGTTTCGCATCTGGGCCGGCCATCTGCTGCCGAAGTACACGATCCGCGACGTCCTCGGCATGATGATGACGCCGCCGCTGTTCCCGGTGCCGATCGGAATCTTCCGCGCCAATATCTCGTTTCACGACTTCAATGCCGGCGAGACGATCGAGCCCAAGCCGGGCATCGTCGTGCGGACGGTCGCGCTCAATCATCCCAACAACGCGACCGGCTATCGCGTCGAGTTCAACGGCCGCTCGATCTGCTATCTCACCGATACCGAGCACAAGCCGGGGGCGCCCGATCGCAGCATCCTCGACCTCATTCGCGACGCCGACATCGTTATCTACGACGCGATGTACACCGACGAGACGTTTCGCGGCCGCGAGGGCTGGGGCCACTCGACCTGGCAGGAAGGCTTGCGCCTTTGCGACGAAGCGCGGGTCAAGACCTATGTCGTCTTTCACCACGATCCGGATCATTCCGACGATTTCATGGACGGCGTCGCCAACCAGCTCGAAAAACTGCGTCCGGGCGCGGCCGTGGTCGCCCGCGAGGGCGCGGTGCTCAGGCCGTGACCGCCACCCCGTGAAACGCCTCCGCCGTGCCGCGCACGCCCTGGCGACGGTCTGGGGGACGAAACCGCGGGGCTATTTCATTCCCGACCGCTTCGCCGCCGCCTCCCGGCCCGATTATCGCTGGGTCGCGGCGCTGTTCGCCGCCCGGCGCGAGCGCTTTGCCGCGGTGATTCGGCTGATTGACGCCTACGCGGCCGAGCTCGCGGACATCGGGCGCGCCCCGCCGCCCGGCCCGCGCTGGGATCAGGACTGGTTCCCGCGCCTCGACGCCGCCGCCCTTTACGCGATGACCCGAAACGAACGGCCGGCGCGGGCGGTCGAGATCGGCTCCGGCCACTCGACCCGTTTCCTCGCTCGCGCGGTCGCCGACGGCAAGCTCGCGACCGAGATCGTCTGCATCGATCCGGCGCCGCGCGCGTCGCTAACGGGCTTGGCGATCGAACGCATCACGACGACGCTGCAGGCCGCCGACCTCGCGCCCATCGATCGCCTGGGTGCGGGTGATCTCCTGTTCGTCGATTCGAGTCACGTCCTGATGCCCGGGAGCGATGTCGACGTGATCCTGAACGGTATCCTGCCCCGGCTGGCGGCCGGGGTCCTGATTCACGTCCACGACGTCTTTCTGCCCGAGCCTTACCCGACGGCGTGGCGGTGGCGCGGTTACAACGAGCAGCTCGCGATCGCCGCGCTTCTCGGCAGCGGTACTTACGAGCCCCTGTTTGCGAGCGCCTATACCGCCCGTACCCTCGGTCCCGAGATCGCGGCGAGTATCCTCGCCCGGCTGCCGCTCGTGCCGGGCGCGCTCGAATCGAGCCTGTGGCTCCGCAAAAGCCGGTCCACTCCATGTTGATCGGTCCGCGGTCGGGTGCCGGAAGCGACCTCGACCGCCAACCGGTGCTGGCCCGTATCTACGACGCGATCGAGCGCCAGCAGGCGGCCGGCAAGCGATTGATCAACTAGGCCCAACTCGCGGTGGTCGTGACGTTCGGGGTCTTTTACACGGTCTCGCCCAAGACCTTCGTCGCCGAACGCACCTTCGCGCCGGTCCCGTGGATGCTGGCGGCGCATCTCGGCTTCACGCTGGTCCGCCTCGGGCGGTCCCACCGCGGCGATTTGCCGCGGTGGTTTCTGACGCTTTCGGTCGCGATCCACATGGCGTTGTTGTTCGGTTTGATCTGGAGTTTCCACCTCCAGTATATGCAGCCGCCGGCATTCTACTTGAAAGCCCCGACCCTCCTGTACGCGTTCATCTTTATCGCGCTACGAGCGCTCCGGTTCGACGCGCGCTATGTCATTCTGGCCGGCATCGCCGCTGCGCTCGGTTGGTCGATGTGGGTAGCGTTCGCCGTGTTCTCCGACCTGGCCGACAACATGATCACGCGCGACTAAGTCCGCTACATCACCTCAGCGGTCGTGTTATTGGGCGCCGAGTTCGACAAGATCGTCTCGATTCTGCTAGTGACCGCGATCCTCGCTATCGCCATCACTCGGGCCCGCCGCACCCCAATCCAATCGGTGCGCGAAAGCGCCGCAGCGCGCGATCTATCGCGCTTTTTTCGCGCCCGAAGTCGTGGCCCGTATCACCCAGGCCGAGCAGCAGATCCGCGCCGGCGAGGGCGATATCCGCGACCCCGCGATTTTGAACTGCGACATCCGGGGATTACGGCGCTTGCCAAGCGCCTGCCGACCTCGGACGTGATTAAACTCTTGGCCGACTACGAGACCCGCATGGTGGCGGCGATCCAACGCCACGGCAGCTGTATCGACAAGTTCATGGGCGACGGCATCATGGCGACGTTCGGCGCGGTATTGCGGACCGAGACATTGCCGTTGACACGTTGCGCGCAATCGATGCGCTGGTCATCGCCGCCGACGAATGGGCGGCCGAACGGCGGCGCGCCGGGGCCGAGCCGCTCACCATTCACTTTGCGGTCGCGGTCGGCGCCGTGGTATTCGGCGCGGTCGGCGACGAGACCCGGCTCGAATACACGGTGATCGGCGATGCCGTGAACCTCGCCGCCAAGATCGAGAAACACAACAAGGTCGCGGGCACGCGGGCGCTCACCACCGCCGATGCCTGCGCGATTGCGGTACGCCAGGGCGCGTCGCGCCGGCTCCACCCAGCCACCGGCTTCACGAAAAGGTCGAAGGCGTCGCACAGGCCCTCGACCTCACCGTTCTCGCGCGTTGATGCGGTGTTGGCGCCGCTATTTATAGGGATCGGCGGCGTCGCGCAGGCCATCGCCGAAGAAGTTGAGCGCGAGAATGATCACGATCACCGGGATCACCGGGAAGAGCAGCCACGGGAAGACGGCGACCGCGTTGATGTTCTGAGCTTCGTTCAGGAGCACGCCCCAGCTCGTGATCGGCGGCCTCAAGCCGAGGCCGAGGAACGAGAGCGCGGTCTCGCCCAGGATCATGCCGGGGACCGCGAGCGTCGCCGAAGCGATCAAATGGCTCATGAAGCTCGGCATCAGGTGGCGGAAGATGATGCGGGACGGCGGCGCCCCCATGAGAATCGCCGCGGTGCAGAAGTCCTCTTCGCGCAAGGCCAGGAGCTTCGAGCGCACCGAGCGTGCGAGCCCGGTCCAGTCGAGCAGGCCCAAGATGATCGTGATCCCGAAGAAGACGACGATCGGGCTCCAGTCGACGGGGAGCGCGGCGCCAAGCGCCATCCACAGCGGCAGGTTGGGGAGCGAGCGCAGGATTTCGATCGAGCGCTGGACCACGGCATCGATCATGCCGCCGTAGTAGCCGGCCAAACCGCCGAGCACGATGCCCAGGACGAAGCTCACGGCGACGCCGATCAGGCCGACGGTGAGCGAGATGCGGGCGCCATAGATGATGCGCGACCAGATGTCGCGGCCCAGGCGGTCGGTGCCGAGCCAGAAGAAGGTGCCGCCCTCGGCCGGGCACACGAAGTGGAACCGGCCCTCGATCGCGCCCCAGAAGCGATAACTATCGCCGAGGCAGAAAAAACGCAGCTTGTCGGCCTGGGTACGATCCTCGGTGTAGATCCACTGCATGGTCTCGAGCTTGAGCTCGGATTTGTAACGGTAGACGAACGGCCCGACGAACTGGCCGTCGTGAACCCAGCGGATCGACTGCGGCGGCGCGTAAATGTGAAACGGATCGCGCGTGTGAACGTGATAGGGCGCGAGCATTTCCGAAATGAAGATCGAGACATAGAACACGAGCAATATCATGCCCGACCACACCGCGACGCGGTGGCGGCGGAGCTTCCACCACATCATGGTCCACTGCGAGGCCATGAAGTAGCGTTCCTGCTCCGCCGTCATCTTTTCGACGGCGTAGGGGTCGAACGGCTCGCGCGAGATGTAGTGTGCGAGCGGCGCGTTGCGGGCGACGTCACTCATCGCTGGGTGCCCCCGGTCAGGCGGATGCGCGGATCGAGCGCGGCGAGCGCGAGATCAGAGATGAACATGCCGATCACGGTCAGCAGCGCGAGCAGCATCAGGAATGATCCGGCCAGGTACTGGTCTTGGGTCTGAAGGGCGCGCAACAGCACCGGTCCCGTGGTCGGGAGCGACAGCACGACCGAGACGATGACGGCGCCCGAGATCACCTCGGGCAGCAGGCTGCCGATGTCGGAAATGAACGGATTGAGTGCCATCCGCAGCGGGTATTTCCACATCAGCTTGCGCGGATGTAGACCCTTGGCGCGGGCGGTGGTGACGTACTGCTTCTGGAGCTCGTCCAAGAGGTTGGCGCGCAGCCGCCGGATCATGCCGGCGGTACCCGAGGTCCCGATCACGATCACCGGCACCCACAGGTGCGCGAGCACCGACCACGCTTTCCCCCACGAGAACGGCTGGTCCATGTACTGCTGGTCCATCAGACCGCCGATCGAGATGCCGAGATAGACGTTTGAGAGGTAGAGCAGCACCAGCGCGAGCAGGAAGTTGGGCGTGGCGAGGCCCAAGAACCCGACCAGCGTCAGCGTATAGTCGCCGGCGCTGTACTGGTGGGTCGCCGAGTAGATCCCGATCGGGAACGACACTACCCAGGTGAAGATGATGGTCGCCACCGAGACCACGATCGTCAGCCACATCGCCTCGCCGACGACCCGGGCGACCGGCTCGTTATATTCGAACGAATAGCCGAGATTGCCCTGCAGCAATCCGGCGAAACCGGTCTCGCCCGGCCATACGCCGAGCCAGATCGCGTACTGCTCGAGCAGCGGGCGGTCGAGCCCGTATTGTTTCTTCAAGAACTCCAGTTTTTCTGAACCGGCGCCACTCTCGCCCTGGGCCTGAAGTTCGGCTATCTGGGTTTCGAGGAAGTCGCCCGGCGGCAGCTGAATGATGATGAACACCAACGCGCTGATCACGAGCAGCGTCGGCACCATGATGAGGATGCGTTGGGCGGTGTAAGTGAGCATGACGGCGCGACCCGGCCCTACTCGGTCGCGAACCAGAACGTGTCGGGTTGATAGATCCCGAACTGCGCCCCCGGCTCCCAGTTGTAGAGGGCTTCTTTCGGTACGTTACGAAGCGTGGCGCGCGCTATCACCGGTTGGCGGACGCCGGTGACGACGCCGATGGTGAAAACTTGGTCGGCGTGCAGCGCAAGCATTTCATGCCACATCTTTTCGCGCAGGCTACGCGAGCCGCCTTTGATCCATGACTCGTTGAACGCCATCAAGGTGTGCGCTGCCGGCATATCCGGTGCCTCGCCGGCCTGACCGCTGGTTTCGTAATGCTGGCCCCACTTAGGCCACTGCAAGTGAATCTGCTGGGTCGGAGCGAGCTCCGCTGGACTCATGTCGGCGGTCGCAACCCCGTTTTCAAGTCCGCTCCACACCGACATCACGGTCTCGCCGGCAAAAATGCGGTTGCGGAACACTTCGCGCTGCAGCGGCCGGGTGAAAAGCCGGATACCGACGTCGATCCAGGTTTCGCGGATCAGTTCGAGAACGTCGCTCTGCTCGGATTCTTCGCCCGCCGTCTCGACAATGATGTCCATCATGCGGCCGTCGGGGAGTTCGCGCAGACCGTCGCCGCGACGTTTGAGACCGATTTCGTCGAGCAGGCGGTTGGCCTCACGGATGTCGTGTCGGGCCCACTTGGTACGGTATTCGTCGCGGTAAAGCGGACTCTCCTTGAGGACGGTGTTATTGCCTTCGACCGCGAGGCCGAAATAGAGCACGCGATTGATAAGGGTGCGATCGATCGCCAGCGATAAGGCGCGGCGATAGCGAACATCGCGATTGAGCTTGCGCCATACCGGATCGCTAGCGTTGAGGTTGGGAAACAGCGCGAAATGCGAGCCTTTCGCTTCTCGCCACAAATACACGTTGTAGTTGGCGCGCTTCTCGTTGTTCTTGAGGAACGTGTAGTTGTTGAAGAACAGGTTGCGCGACTGCAGGTCGCTTTCGCCGGACCCGGCTTTAGCCGCAATCAGCTTCGAGTTGGCTTGCACCAAAATCAGGCGGTTGATGTAGGGGAGCTGGCGGCCGTGCTCATCGACGCGGTGAAAGAACGGGTTACGCTCGGCGATGAAGCGATTGGCGGGCGGTCGGGTGACGATCCGCCACGGATCGAGCGTCGGCAAATCGGGGTTGTCGGAGCGGTACTGACGGTCGCGGCGGAAATGCACGGCGACCCAATTGCGTTGACCGTCGTCGAGCACGGCCTTGCGCAGCTTGTCGCGGTCGGCGTACTTGACGTGGAACTGCTTGAGGTAATGCGCCGGGCGGTAGACGAAGAGCGGGGTTGTCGCCGCGATTGCCGGTAGGAAGAACGGATTGGGCTTGGTCCAACTATAGCGGACGGTGTACTCGTCGAGTACTTCGAACGTTCCCGGGTTGTCGTCGGCGAGCAGCGTCTTGGGCGGCCCCGATGGGGAGACGTCCTTGTTCAAGGCCATGTCCTCCCAGTAGTAGCGGAAGTCCTCGGCGGTAAACGGGTGGCCGTCCGACCAACGGTGGCCCTTACGCAGCTTGAAGGTGAAAACGCGGTCGTCCTCATTGACGACGTCTTCGAGAAGGTCGGGCACGAGCTCGAACGTCTTCTCGTCGTAGGTGACGAGGCGCGTGTAGCCGTAGACGTTGATGAGGCGGAGGTCGCCGGCGCTGCCGATCAGGGTGGTCAAGTCGCCGCCATACTTCCCCGGCGTCTTGTAGTCGGCGAGCTTGACGATGCGCGGGTTGGCGGGGAGGCGCTCGCCCATCGGCGGCAGCCGGCCGGACTGAACTTGGGCGGCTAGGCTCGGCGGCTCGACCAGCGTTTGCGCGCCGCCGCTGCCGGCGACGGCCCACGCGCAGGCGGCGAGGGTGAACGTGAGGATACGAGCGAAGGTCATTGGGCGTCGCTTTGGCGCGATCCCAAACCGCTATCGGGCCGGGCGCGGACGAAGTGGCCATCGCCCAGGTGGACCAGATCGAGCTTGGCGCGTTCGTTGATTGTGAACGGGTCCGGCCAATCGGCGGGGTTCGAGGCCTTGCCGGCCATGAGCGCGCTCAGGTCGAGGCGCGCGTCGGGATCGGGCTTGGGCACTGCCGACAGGAGCGCCCGGGTATAGGGGTGGACCGGGTTCTTGAACAGCACATCGCGCGGCGCGAGTTCGACCAGGCGCCCGGCGCACATGACAGCGATACGGTCGCAGACGTAATCGACTACCGCCAGATTGTGAGAGATGAAGAGATAGGTGAGGCCGAGCTGCTCCTTCAGATCCTTGAGCAGGTTCAAGATCTGCGCCTGGATCGAAACGTCGAGCGCCGACACCGGCTCGTCGCAGATCAACAGGTCGGGTTGGAGCGCCAGTGCGCGCGCGATACCGATGCGTTGGCGCTGGCCGCCGGAAAAGCTGTGCGGATAACGGCGCAAGTAGCGGACGTTGAGCCCGACCAGGTTCATCAGCTCGCTGACCCGCTCGAAGCGCTCTTTCTCGTCGCCGATCTGGTGGATCAGGAGCGGCTCGTTGACGATGTCGAACACCGTCATCCGCGGGTTGAGCGAGCCGAACGGGTCCTGGAACACGTACTGGACGCGGCGGCGGTACTTCTTGAGCCCCTTCTCGTCGAGGCCGAGCACGTCGACGATGGTGCCGTGATCGTTGTAGCGGACCTCGCCCCCGTCGGCCGAGACTGCCCGCAGCACGATCTTGCTGGTCGTGGTCTTGCCGCAGCCGGATTCGCCCACCAGCCCCAGGCACTCGCCGCGTTTCAAGGTGAAGCTGACATCGTCGACCACGGTGGCGACGGCGGCGTTCTTGCGGCCGAGCAACCCTTGCTTGCGGGTCGCGAACGTCTTGCGCAGGTGCTTGACCTCGAGCAACAGCGCATCGCGGGCGTGCGCGGGCCAGGGGTCCTTTTTCAACAGGTGCTGGCCGGGCTTGGCTTTGATCTCGCGGATCGGCACCAGCCGTTCGCCCGGCTCCATGTCGAAGCGCGGCACCGCGCGCAAGAGCGCATTGAGGTACGGATGTTCAGCGTGGCGGAAGACGTCGTCGCGGGTGCCCGACTCCATCACCTTGCCGTGGTACATGACGACGATTTCTTCGGCCATGTTGGCGACGACGCCGAGATCGTGGGTGATGATCAAGATCGCCATGCCGAGCTCGGCCTGGAGGTCCTGCATCAGCTTGAGGATCTGCGCCTGGATCGTCACGTCGAGCGCGGTGGTCGGCTCGTCCGCGATCAGGATCGGCGGGTTGCAGACCAGCGCCATCGCGATCATGGCGCGCTGGCGCAACCCGCCCGACAGCTCGAACGGATAGGTATCGAACGCTTTGGCCGGGTCGGGGAAGCCGACGTGCTTCAGCATCTCGACCACGACCCGCTTGGCTTCGGCGGGTCCGGCATTGCGGTGCAGGATGAACGCCTCGCCGATCTGGTCGCCGATGGTGTGGAGCGGCGAAAGCGAGGTCATCGGCTCCTGGAAGATGATCGAGATGCGCCCGCCGCGGAGCGCGCGCATGGCCGCCGAGTCGCGATCGAGCTTGGCGATATCGACGACCGAACCGCGCTGGGCCGGATCGGCGAACAGGATTTCGCCGCCGGCGATCCGACCGTTGCGCGGCAGGATGCCCATGATCGCCTGCGACACCACCGACTTGCCCGAGCCCGATTCGCCGACCAAGGCCACGGTCTTGCCCTCGGGAATGCGGAACGAGATGCCGTCGACGGCTTTGATCAAGCCCTCCGGTGCTTGAAATTGAATCCGGAGGTCGCGGACGGTGAGGACGTCAGCCATGGGCGGCGATCTTGGGGCGCGGGGGTGACGAGGTCATGACGGTTGCCGCCCTTGCAAGGCGGCGCGGTTGGAGAGCGTCGCGGCGCTCAGGGCGAGACCATGGCGTTCGGCGGCGGCGAGGACGCTCTCGGCGAGTTGGGCGAAGTTCGAAATCGTCGAATCGAACGCCAGCCGGCCCGCGCCGGCGTCGATGCGAAGCTGCATCCAGCCGCGCTCGCGGTCGCGGCGCGTCGAGTAGTAGAGGAGATCGACCTCGGTCATGTCGCGCCACGCGATCGCTCGCGGGAACGGTCCTTCGGTGCGGATGCCGCCTTCGCCGACCTCGACGCGCGTGACATGGCGCAATAGCGTGCGCAGGCCGAAGGCTGCGAACAAAACCGCAACTCCCTCCAGGATGTATTGAATGATTTCGAGGGGCTCCGCCAACATTATCGGCCCTACGGTGAGAATCAATCCCGTCATTGCGCGGACGTAGTCGAGGGCGAGGACGCGGGGCGGATAGCCATGGCGGCTCATGGCGCAGGCGCGAATACGGACGCCGCCGAATGCCAGCGCAGGCCGGGGAAGGCCGCCGTTTCAGCCAGGAATCGATCGAGGAAGCGTTCGAGCGCGGTGTCGTGAACGAGGTGGTGGGTGAGGATTCCGATCGGGGCGCGCGAAGCGGATCCGCCCGACCGCCGCGCCTTTAGTTCGGCGATGAGGCGCTCGAGGGTGGCCGCGACGCCGGCAAAGGTGCGCCGCCGCCAGTCGATCAAGTCGACGTGAACATTGGCCTGATGGAGCCCGGGGGCGACGCGCGCCGGCAGCGGATCGCCGAGCGCCGAGTAACCCCGGTAACCGGCATCGCCCAGGCGGGCCACTAGACCGGGGTCGGCGCGGTTCCATGGCGGTACGAACACCGGCAGTGCAGCAGCCCCGAACAGCGCCCGCAATCGGCTGAGCCCGGCCATAGCCTCGGCGACCATAGCGTTCATCGAACGATAGCCGCCGAATTCGCTCTTACGCTCGGGGCGGACCGCGTGGTTGGCATGGGCGTAGCCGTGCACGAGGATCTGGGCGTCGTACGCGGCCGCCAACCCGACCAGGTCGTCGCGGCAGGCAGCCGGCACGACCGCGAGCGCGACCGGGATCCGGTGGCGCGCGGTTGCCGCCAACAGCGCCTTGAGCGCCGGAGTTGCCCGGACCGCGTCGTCGTCGCGCAGCCAGAGCGCGGCGCTCGCGCCGTTCGCGGCCCACGCGGCGGCCTCGCGCCGAAGGTCGGCCCATGACGCCATGACGTTAACGCGGCCTCGCGGCGGCCCAGGCGGCGATCAGACCGACGCTGGTTTCGGCGCCGGTCAGGTCGAGCCCATCGGCGTTCGCCGGCCCGCCCTGGGCGGCACGGGCAACAGCCGCCGCCAGCGTCGCCGTGCTCAACGCGGCTTCGGGAATCACGGTGAAACCCACGCGCGCCGCGAGGCGCGCGGCGCGCAGGCTCTGTTCGGTCTCGCCGCCTCCCGCGAAGGGGACGATCACGGCGCGCGTGCCCGCTTGCAAGACGTCCAACATCGTGTTGTAGCCGCACTGACTGATCGACAATACGCTCCGCCCCAACAACGCTCGAAAATCGCTACGCGACCGCTCGACTTCGACCCCGTGGCCGGCCTGGCGCGCAAGCCGACCGAACGCCGTCTCATCCAGGTTGTGACCGGCGATGAGATGCCAGGTGCGGTCTTTGTAGGGAGTTTGCGGACGAGCGCCGAGCGCTGCCTCGAGCAGCGCCGCCCCCACGGCCCCGCCGCCCACCGAAACGACGACCTCGCCGTTGCTCGCGGCGATGGCCGGACGCTCCGGCGCGACTCCTTCGACAATGTAACCGGTGTGGCGGATACGGTCAGTGATGCGGGTCACAAATGGGGCTGAATCGGCGAGCGGAACAAAACCGGGATCGCCGTGAACCAGGAGCCAATCGTAGTACCGATCGAACCAGGCCAAGGCCTCGGCGGTGCGTTCGGGGTCACGGCGGGCATTTAAGATGTCGCGGACCGAGGCGGCGACGATCGGACGCGGCCGCCGCGCGCGAAGGGCATCGAGCAGGGGTAGAAGCTCGTGCCGAAACTGACGGCGCCCAAACGGGAACAGCTCGGTCACGACGACATCGGGCGCGAAGTGCAGGGCCAGGTCGAGCAGGCGGGTGCGACGGACCTCCCACCAGGCGTCGTCCACCGGCGCATCGTCCGCGCCGGTCAGGGTCTTGAAGCCGGTATCGCGCGCGCGAAGGGGCGGCAATTGGACCAGCCGCGCGCCCCCCAGATCGAGGCCGGCCACCGGGAATCCGCCCGAGGCGACGATCGTTTCGATCCCGGCGGCAGCGAGGGCGCGGGCCAAGGTGGCGGCCCGCTTCAAATGGCCGATACCGAGCAGGTGTTGAACGTGCAGGAGGACGCGGACGGTCATGGTAGGGCCGCTGGTTCGTAAAGCGGCCGGTTGGGCCGGTCGAGGCGAAGCGCGCCGTCCGCGGCAACCGCAAAAATGTGGGCGCGGTCCCAGGCGAGTTTGACCGGGGCTTTGCCGCGCATGTCCCACTTGGTCGCGAGCACCAAAGCGGCGCGAATGACGCCCTTGTGCGTTATCGCGCCGGCGGGTCGCTGGTTGCGGGCGATATCGTTGAGAAACGCCTGAAACCGTCCCGCGACCTCACGCGGCGTTTCGCCCCCTTCGGGACGAAAATCGAGACCGTGCGCCTCGTTCTTGGCGAGACGGGTGCCGAGCCCGCGACGCAAGTCATCGAGCGTTTGCCCCTCGTAGGTGCCCCAGTCCATCTCGATCAGCCGCGGATCGACCGCCGGCGCGGCAATGCCGAGAAGGGCAGCGGTAGCGCGGGCACGCTCGAGCGGGCTCACATACCAGTCGCGGTCGACGAGGTCGCGCCCGAGCGCGCCGCCGCGGCGTTCGGGGTCGGCGAGCGGGATGTCGGTCCGCCCCTGAATCCGCCCGGACGTGTTCCAGGCGGTCGGGAAATGGCGGATCAAGGCGAGCGAAACCGTCATCGGTCGGCGGTCGCGTGGGTCAGGGCACGATCGAGGATCGCTCGAGCTGCACCCAGGCTGCGCTCGGACGCGACGAACGCCCGCGCCGCGGTGCCGAGCGCCTGTCGTAGCGCCGGGTCGTCGAGCAGCGTCATCACTCGGCCCGCGAAATCGGGCGGGTCGTTGGCGCGGGCCAGCAGGCCGGTGCGGCGATCGATCACGATATCGGGGACGCCGCCGATCGCGCCGGCGACGACCGGCAACCCTGCCGCGCTCGCCTCGAGGAGCGCCATGCCGTAGGCCTCGCCGACCGCGGGCCATAGATAGAGGTCGGCCGCCGCGTATAGCTCGGCGAGCGCCTCGGGGGCGCGCTCGCCGAGGAAACGAACGCGCTCGGCGCCGAGGCCGACGAACGACGCCTCGACCTCGGCCCGCGCCTCGCCATCGCCCACGATCAAGAGCGCCCACGGCCGCTCGGGCATCGAGCCGAGCGCGGCGGCGAGCTCGCGATAGGACTCGAGTTTGACGTCGCGCCGCATCATCGCGACGGTGAGGAGCCAGGGGCCTGCGGGGTCGAGGCGGTGGCGGGCGGCCAGCGCGGCGCGGATGGTGGCGCGGCGTGCGGCCGCGGCGGCGAAGGGCTCCGGGTTGAGAAACGGCGGCAACGCGAACAAGCGGGCGGGCGCGCGCACGAGCGGCGCCACGCAACGGGCGTCGTGCCGCGTCAAGCAGAGCACCGAACGCGCTTGAGCGATCGCCGCCTCGACGTCGGCGTGGTAGGCGCTCCAGACCCCGTTCGCGCGCTTGGGCGCATGCGAAACCTCGGCGACGACATAAGGGAGGTCGAGCGCGACTGCCGCCCGCGGCCCGATCCAGTCCGGCGCCTTGTAGTAGAGGTGGTAGGTGAACCACAGCGCCGGCCGCTCGGCTGCCGGGAGTGCGCGGAGCGCGGCGACGACGCGATCCGCCTCGTCCAAGCCGCGTGCGCGGTGGGCGGCGAGCGTCTTCGGGTCGTCGGTCGCAGCGCGAGCCCGGAAGGTCGAGGCGACGGCCGGCGCGTGACCGAGGCCGCGCAGCGCTTCGAGCAGCAGCCGGGCCATCCGGCGATCGCCCGAGGGTACCGGGTGGTCGGGGGGCTTCAGCGGCGCATAAAACGCGATCCGCATCTAGCCTGCTCCAGCGCCGAACTTCTGGGCCAAGCGATCGAGCCCCTTGGCGCATCCGAAATCGTGCCGGACGGTCTTCTCCGCGACTTCGCCCAAGCGTTGGCGCAGGGCCGGCGCGGCGATCAAGGCGGCGAGCGCCTGTGCGAGCGCCGGGGCGTCGGCGGGCGGCACCAGCCAGCCCGACTCACCGTGGCGAATCAGTTCGGGCACGGCCGCCACGTCGCTCGCGATGCAGGCGAGGCCCTGCGACTGCGCTTCGAGCAGAACGTTCGGAAGGCCGTCGCGGTCGCCATCGGCCGCGATCTGGCTCGGCAGCACGAAGAGGTCGGCCGCCCGGTAATGGTCGAGCACCTCGTTCTGCGGGAGGGGGCCCGCCCATTCGATCCGGTCGGTGACACCCGCGGCGGCGGCACGTGCCTTGAGACCAGCGAGTAGCGGACCGCCCCCGACATGGGTAAGCCTCCAGGCGAGGTCGCGCGGCAGCCGAGCCAGCGCCGCGACCAGATGATCGAAGCCCTTCTTCTCGACCGCGCGGCCGACTGCCAGCAGCCGCACCGGCTCACCCGCCTGGCGGCCGTCGCGGGCACCGGGCTCGCCGCCGCGGGGCGGGAACCGAACCGGATCGATCCCGTGATAGACGAGCTCGACCCGGCCGGGCGGAGCCAACGCCGCCAAATGATCGCGCGCCGCCCTGCTGCAAGCGACCGCCCACGCGCAGCTCGCGAGTTTCTCGCGCTTTTCCCAGGCGGGGGTGGTCCAGATGTCCTTGGCGTGGGCCGAGCAGGTCCAGGGCAGGCCGCGGATAAGGCTCGCGTAGCGCGTGACCGAAGCCGGCGTGTGGAGGAAGTGGGCGTGAAGGTGGCCGATATCGCGCCCCAGCTCGGCTGCGAGTACGAGCGCCTGGCCGAAGCGGCGGACGCGGTTGGGGGTCGGATCGCGCGCGAGATCCTTGAGCCACATGGCGCGGGCCGCGCGATAGCCGGGATAGCACCGCGCCATCCGCCAGGCGCGGGCGACGCGGGCGGGATCGTCGCGCAAGTACTCGGGCAGATACGCGACCGGCGCTTTGATTTCGTCGTGGATCGGGTGGCGGCGGGGGTCGGTCGGGTGACGCAGCGCGACGATGACAAGGTCGAGGCCGCGTGCCTCAAGGCCGCGGATTTCCTGGGCGATGAACGATTCCGAGAGCCGCGGATAACCTTTGAGGACGAACGCGATCTTGCGCGCGCTCGGCCTCACGCCCGGTGCGGCACGATCTTGCGCGCCAGAGCTTCGTCGTTGCTCGGCGTGACCCACGGTTCGACCAACCGGCTGACGTTGACAAGACCTTCGAGCAAGCCGGGCACGACGATCTCCGAGGGGAGCTTCTGGCTCGGCAATGCCCTGAGCGCGTCGGCCATGACTTTGGCATCGTAGCGGCCGTCGTCAACCAGCATCTGCACCAGCCCGAGCTCGGCCGCCCGGCTGACCCGGATGTACTGTTCGAGCCGGGGCGCCGTGCGCGGCACCATGATCGCCCGCTTGTCGAGCGACAGGACCTCGCAGAAGGTGTTGTAGCCGCCCATCGATACGACCCCGGCCGCGTTCTTCTCCAGAACTTCCATGTGGGGGTCGAACGTGATCGCTTCGACCCGTCGCAGGCGGTTGGCCCGGTCGAGAAAATTGGCTTGGCGTTCCGGCTGCATGAAGGGTCCGAACACGAGCAGCGCCGGATACGGCAGCATCGGATCGCTTTCGTAGGCGCGCAGCACCCAATCGACCAACGCCTCGCCGTCGCCGCCGCCGCCGGTTGTCACCAGGATGTAGGGGCGGCGGGTGATGTCGAGCGTGCGCGCGGTCGGCAACTGAACCGAGACCGAACGCGGCAGATACCCGGTATAGGTGATCTTGCGTTCGATTTCGCGCGGCAGGCTGATATCGGCGAGCGGCTCGCAAATCTGCGGCAGGCCGTAGATCCAGACCTCGTCGTAGACCCGGCGCAGCGCCGGCAGCGCCCGCTTGCGCTGCCACTCGGGCTCGAGCAGCGCCGGTTCGTCCAAGACGTCGCGGAGCCCCAGCACCAGATGGGTGCCGCGCTCCTTCAGCACGTAAAGCGTCTCCTCGACTTCGCCGCGCAACCCGAGCGGCTCCTTGTCGACGATGAAGACATCGGGGTCGAACGCCTCGGCGGTGTGCTTGATGATCGAAGAGCGCATCTTGAGCGTCTCCTCGATATCGATGTGGAGGTTGAGCGAGGTGTATTCGCCGTTCCGGAGCTTGATGACGCCGGGGATGCGAACGAAATCGACCCGGGCACGAAAATCGAAACTGCCGATGATGGGCGATCCGGAGAGGATCAGAACCGAAATCTCTTGAAAACGCTCGACCAACGCATGGGCAATCGTTCGGCAGCGCCTCAGATGGCCGAGGCCGAACGTGTCGTGACTGTAAACGAGGACGCGTGCCCCCGGTTGGGTCCTGGCCACGGTCGCTCCCCCTGCCGCTTTGTTGTCGCCACTATCGCACGCTCGAAATAGGCTAGGAAAGCTTTTTTGTCCAAAGCCTTAGACGAGAGCAATCGGCGCGATGGTTGGCATCGGCAGTGGCCCTGGCTGGACATCGGTGCGGTCGGCACGATATGGATGGACGAGTGGGCGCGGTCCGGTGGGTACCGGGACTGCACCAATGGCGTAAGGCGTGGTGGCGGAAGGTAACCGCCCAATCCGGCCGACCTACTACTGGTAGGGGTATTAGAGCCGGATAGTTCAACCGGGAGGACGGGGTGAGTCTCAACGAAGAAGTCGAACTCCTGCGCAACATTCCGCTCTTCGCGCGGATCGAGCCCTCGAAGCTCAAGCTGCTGGCGTTCACGAGCGAGCGCTTAAGCTACCAGCGCGGCCAGGATTTGTGCGTCCAGGGTGAGGACGGCGATTCCGCCTACATCATCATCGAGGGCACCGCCGAGGTCATCGTCAATACCCAGACCGGGCCGCTGACGGTTGCCGGCATGAAAAAGAACGACGTGGTCGGCGAAATTGCGATCCTCTGCGACGTGCCGCGGACGGCGACGGTGCGGGCGACCAGCGACCTGACGGCGCTCCGTATTTCGAAGGACCTGTTTTTCCGGCTGGTGACGGAGTTTCCGCAGATGGCGGTCGAGATCATGCGGGTATTGGCGGGCCGTCTCAACACCACGACCGCGCAGTTGATGCAGGCGCGCGCCAAACACTAGCCGGGCGTTCGCGTCGTCGGTCTCGGGTCCCGCGCATGTCGCGCGAAAGCCGCCTCGAAAGTTTCATCCATCGCATCACCGCGCAGCGCGCGTGCTTGAACTACGCGGCGTTGCTGGTCCGCGGGCAGGGCGGCCCGGTGATCGAATTGGGGCTCGGCAACGGCCGCACCTACGATCATTTGCGGCTGCTGTTTCCGGACCGCGACATCTTCGTCTTCGAGCGTCGGATCGAAGCCCATCCCGACTGCGTCCCCGACGCCCGGCACGCGATCGTCGGTGACTTCCGCGTCACCATGCCGAATGCGCTGGCACGGATCGGGCGGCGCGCCGCCTTCATCCACGGCGATTTCGGCAGCGCCGACAAGGTCAAGACCGCGGCGCTCGCGCGCTGGCTGGGACCCCGCATCGTCGCACTCGCGGCGCCAGGCGCGATCGTTGCCACCGATCAAGTGCTGACCGCGCCCGGCCTCGAACCGATTCCGCTTCCGGCGGCGGTCAGCGCCGGGCGCTATTTCATGTATCGCGTCAAGCCGGTCCCGGTGCGAAATCGACCCACACCGGCACGTGGTCGGAGGCGCGTGTCCACCCGCGTACGCGCCGTTCGGCCGCGGCGGCGACGACGGCGCTCGTGAGGGTGGGCGTGACCCACACGTGGTCGAGGCGGCGGCCGCGGTCGCTCGCGGCCCAGTCGCGCGCGCGGTAGCTCCACCAGCTATAGAGCTTGCGGTCGGCCGGTACGAAGCGACGGACGGCATCGACCCAGGCTTGCGTCCGTTGCAGCCGGCCGAGCTTAGCGACCTCGACTGACGTGTGCGAGACGACGTCGAGCAGCTGTTTGTGCGACCACACGTCGTGTTCGAGCGGCGCGATGTTGAGGTCGCCAACCAGCACGGCCCCGGCCGTGGGCACGGTCCGCTCGGCGAACCAGGCCGTAATCTCCTCGAGGAAGCGCAGTTTGTGCGCGAATTTCGGGTTGGTTTCGGGGTCGGGCACGTCGCCGCCGGCGGGGACATAGACGTTATGGATCTCGAGCCCGGTGTCGAGCGTCGCCATCACGTGTCGGGCATCGCTGTTGCCGCCCCAGCTCAGGATTTCGTGGGCGGCGATCGGAATCCGCGAAAGCACGGCGACGCCGTGGTAGGCCTTTTGGCCGTGAAAGACGAGATGGTCGAAGCCCATCGCTCGGCAGGCCGCTTCGGGAAAAAGCCCATCCTCGACCTTGGTCTCCTGCAGACACAGCACGTCGGGGTCGAGCGCGCGAACGACGCGGCGCAAGAGCGCCAAGCGATGGCGGATCGAATTGATGTTCCAAGTCGCGATCCGCACGGCCGCGACTACAGCAGGTGAAGCGTTTCGCCGATGATGCCGATCGGCCAGCGCCCGCGTTCGAACAGGCGGTACTTGCGGGCGAACGGATGATCCTCCTCGCCGACCGCGAGCACGACGAGCAGGGCGCCTTGACAGATGCCGTGCGCGGCTTCGAGCGCGGCGTTCAACGTTTCCTCGTCGTCGTAGCCGGCTTGGGCGGCGCGCTGGATCGCCAGGTCGCGTACCGCCGTCTGCACGATGTTGCCGGCGTCAGCCAGCGCGGCCTCGAGGTTGTCGGGCCCGACCGTAGCCGCCGCTTCCTCGGCCAAGGCGCCGGCGAGTTGGCCCTCGATATCGGGTGACGCGAGGTCGGGGTCGGCCGCGAGCTCCGCGGCATCGGCCCACGCGGCGGCGGCGACCGCGATGCCCGGGAATCCGAGCGCCTCGGCGTAGGCGAGTCCGAGTTCGGCCAGATCCGGCTCGAACGGCCGGCCGGCATGAACGAACCACGGCACATGCTGGATCGACTTTACGAAGCGGACGCCGGCGATCAGGCTGGGATAGTCGTCGAGATCGAACGCGTCGTCGGAGTCGTCGCTCACGATCGGGTCACGCCGAAACCGCCGCGCGCTTGTGGTCGAAGTAATCGGCAAACCAGTTCTTCCGCCGCACGCCGGCTTTCTCGAGCACCTTGGCGGTCGCTTCGACCATCGGCGGCGGCCCGGCGATGTAGACGCGGACGTTCCGGCCCGGAGCGAGGTCGGCGGCGAGCGCGTCGGATACAAACCCGGCGCGGCGGCTCTTGACGGCCTTCGCCTCGGACAACGCGAGCGTGAACTTGAAGTTCGGAAACTTCGCCGCCAGGCCGCGGAAGTGATCCTCGAGGTAAATGTCGCGCTCGGCGCGAACCCCGAAGTAGAGCTCGAGCGGTTGGCGCACACCGGCGGTCAAAGCCATGTCGATGATCGACTTGATCGGTGCGATGCCGGTGCCGCCGGCGACGGCGATGATCTCGGTGCCGTGGTACTCGCGAAAGAACGCGTTCCCGTAAGGCCCTTTTACCGTGGCGGTCATCCCGATGCGGAGTTTTTTCGCGACAAACCCGGCGATGTCGCTGCCCGGTACGCAGCGGATGTGAAAGTCGAGCGTCGGATCGCCAGGCCGATTGGCCATCGACAGATCGCGCGCATCGAGGCCATCGAACGCCACGCGCGCGTATTGGCCGGCCGTGAATACGAACGGTCCGCCGGCGACGATCGCCAGCTTGACGATGACGATATCGTGGGTAGCGGGCAGGATCGCCGCGACCCGGCAGGGGAATTCGCGCGCGATGTTGGCGAAGCGCGGCACCACGTCGCGCGGAATCAGCGCGACGGTGCAATCGCTCGTCAGACGCGCGCGGCAGGCGAGGAAACGGCCGAGACCGCGTTCTTCGTCGCTACAGGCGACTTGGGTGTGGCTGTCATGGTCGATGGTGCCGGCGACCAGGATCGACTTGCACGATCCGCACACGCCGGTCTTGCAGTAGCGCGGATAGCTGATGCCGGCATCGAGCGCGGCGTCGAGCACGAATTGATCGGCCGGCATGGCGAAGCTCGCACCGGTCTGATCGATGGTGACGGTGTGGAATTTGGGCACAGGGAGGCCTGACGCCGCGCATCCTATGAATCGCGCGGCACCCCGTCAAATCGCGCTCACGGAATGCTGGGCCCGGAGTCGGTGAAGACGAACAGGCGGATATCGAGGGCGAGATTGGTCTCGACGTCGAACAGCGAGACCTTGGTTTCGAACTTTTGCGGATCGGTGACGATCCACTGCCTGAGTTCAAGCGGCTCGGCCCCGAACACGAGCGTGATGTCGCCATCGTCCTTGCGCTCGGTGTCGTAGGCGGTGACGTAGATCAAGCCGGGCTCGGTGCGCAGCGACTTGACGGCGACGCGGCCCGAGAGCTTGACCTCGCGCGCGACCAGGAAGCCGATCGGGGTCGAGCCCAGCGGAACGCGATCGACCTGGTCGAGCTTCTTGTCCCATACCACGAGCCAAGTGCCGTCGGCGACGATCAGGAGCGGCGTCGGCGGGTCGTACTGAAAGCGAATCCGCCCGGGGCGGCGCATGAAGACCAGGCCCTCGGCAATGCGCCCGTCGGGCGCGATCTGCAGAAATCGGCCTTTGAACGACTGCACGCTGTTGAGATAGGTCTCGATCCGCGCGATCTGCGGGTCGACGACGACGCCCGGCCGCGCGCCGGTCTGGGCGCCGGCACCGCCGCCGTCCACGACCGCCGCGGCGAGGATGATGCCCGCGAGCGCGCCGCGGATCGGGGCGAGCAATCCACGCCGCGCCGTCGCACGCGTCATTCGAGCGCGTCGATATCGCGGCCCAGCACCTCGCGCTTACCGACGTGATTGGCCTGCGTGACCACGCCCTCGCGCTCCATCCGCTCCATGATGCGGGCGGCGCGGTTGTAGCCGATCTGCAAGTGCCGTTGCACGAAACTGGTCGAGGCCTTGCGCTCGCGGCAGACCAGCGCGACCGCTTGATCGTAGAGCGCATCGGCTTCGCCGCCGGCATCTTCGTCGCCGAACGGCTGATCGGGCTCTTCGGTGACGGCATCGACGTATTGCGGGACGCCCTGGGTTTTCAGGTAGGAGACGACACGCTCGACCTCGCCGTCGGAAACGAACGGGCCATGGACGCGGGTGATGCGCCCGCCCGACTGACGAAACAGCATGTCGCCGGAGCCGAGCAGTTGCTCGGCGCCCTGCTCCTCGAGAATGGTCCGGCTATCGACCTTGGACGTGACCTGGAAGCTCACCCGGGTCGGGAAGTTCGCTTTGATGGTGCCGGTGATGACGTCGACCGACGGTCGTTGCGTCGCCATGATGATGTGGATGCCGGCGGCGCGCGCCATTTGCGACAGCCGCTGCACCGCGGTCTCGATCTCCTTGCCGGCGACGATCATGAGGTCGGCCATCTCGTCGACGATGACGACAATGAACGGCATCGGCTGAAGATCGAGCATCTGCTCCTCGAACAGCGGCGCGCCGGTTTGCTGGTCGAACCCCGTCTGCACTGTCCGCTTGATGACCTCGCCCTTGGCTTCGGCCTCGGCGAGGCGCTCGTTGTAGCCGGCGATGTTGCGGACGCCCAGTCGCGACATCGCGCGGTAGCGGGTCTCCATCTCGCGCACCACCCACTTGAGCGCGACCACCGCCTTGCCCGGGTCGGTCACGACCGGCGCCAGCAAGTGCGGGATACCCTCGTAGACCGACAGCTCGAGCATCTTGGGGTCGATCAGGATCAGGCGGCACTGCTGCGGCGACAGCCGATAGAGCAGCGACAAGATCATGGTATTGATCGCGACCGACTTGCCCGATCCGGTGGTGCCGGCGATCAGGAGATGCGGCATGCGGGCCAAGTCGGCGATCACCGGTTCGCCGGCGATGGTCTTGCCGAGCGCGAGCGTCAGGTGCGACTGGGTGTTCTCGTAGTCGGCGCTCGCCAGCATTTCGCGCAGCACCACCGTCTCGCGCTTGGCGTTGGGGATCTCGAGTCCGATTACGTTCTTGCCCGGGACCACGGCGCCGCGCACCGAAACCACGCTCATCGAGCGGGCGATATCGTCGGAAAGGCCGATCACGCGCGAGGTCTTGACGCCCGGCGCCGGCTCGAACTCGTAGAGGGTGACGACCGGGCCGGGCTGAATCTGGGTGATCGCGCCGCGGACGCCGAAGTCGTTCAGGACCGCTTCGAGCAGACGGGCGTTCTGCTTGAGCGCGTCGTCATTGGCGTTCTCGCCGCCCTTGCGCGGCTCGGGCGCCGACAGGTGGCTCAAGGGCGGCAGGTGGTACTCGCCCGGGACGAGGTCGAGCGTTGGCTGCTTCTCGGCGGCAACGCGCTTCCCGGACTCGACCTTGGCGCTGCGCTTGGCGACTTTGGGCGCCGCGATCGGGTCGGCACCGTCGTCGCGCGTCGCGGTGAGCGCGGGTCGGACCGGGTTGGCCTCCGCGGTTTCGCCCTCGTCCCCGAGATAAGGGTCGCGCCGGATCGCCGGCGCGCGTTCGCGCACCGCCGGCGCCGGCGGCGGTTCGGGCGCGATCCACAGGCCGATGCGATGCACGGTTCGGGCGGTCCAGGTGAGGGCACCGGCGATCGCGAGCGGCGTGCGAGAAATAGCGCGCCATTCGGCGCCGGCCAATCCGAGCGCGACCGCCAATGACGGGATCGCGAGCGCGAGCGCGAGGACGATGACGCTCGGCTCGGCGGGAAGGCCATCGACCATCGCCGCCGCGGCGCGCGCTTCGCGCCACAACAGATCGCCGATCCACCCGCCGGCGCCCGCCTTGAGCGGCCAGGCGGCCGGGAGCGGGATCGCCGCGACGAGGACGGTGGCGCCGACGAGCGCGAACGGGACGAGGACGACGCGGAGAACGTAATGGCTCAAACCCCGGTGCGACCCGATCCGCCAGGCCCAGGCGACCAAGAGGATCGGCACCAGCGCGGCGGTCGCGCCGATCGTCTGCAGGAGCAGGTCAGCGACCAGCGCGCCCGGCGTGCCGAGCAGGTTCTGGGCGGCGTGCGGGCTCGCGGTATTGAGGCTGGGATCGGCGGCGTCGAACGACGCGAGCGCGACCGCCAGCGCGACGGCGAGGGCAAACAGCACGGTCGCGCCGATTTCGACCAATCGCCGGTGCAAGAACTGGCGCAGCGGTTCGGGCAGAAAAGCCAAGCGTTGCGAGGGAGCCGATCGGGTCATCTCAAAGGACCTCTTTCATCACAGCACGCGGGCGAGCGCGTCGAGCGCCGCCTCGGTTTCGTCGAGCTCATCGACCAGCGCCACCCGAATATAGGGTGCGCCGGGGACCGAACCGTCGGCGGTGGGGCGCGAGAGGTACCCGCCCGGCAGCACGCGCACCCCGGCTTCGCGCCACAGCGTTTTGGCGGCGCGTTCGCCGTCGCCGACATCGAGCCACAGAAAAAAAGCGCCGTCCGGCCGATAGAAGCCGAAGCGCTCGCCGAGTACACGGGCGGCGACGTCGAACTTGGCACGGTAGAGCGCGCGGTTGGCGTCGACATGGGCTTCGTCCGACCACAACGCGGTGGCGGCGGCGAACACCGGCAGCGGAATTTGCGCGCAGCTATAGTTCCGGAGCTGGACGAACTGCTTCAGCAGGTCGGGGTCGCCGGCGACGAAGCCGCAGCGGAGACCGGGAACGCTCGACCGTTTGGAGAGCGAATGGAATACCAGCACGTTCGCGAGCCCGCCGCCCTCTTTCGCGCACACTTCGAGCGCGCCGGCGGGGGCGCGGTCGGCGAAGATCTCGGCGTAGCATTCGTCGATTGCCAGGACCGCGTCGTGGGCGCGCACGCGGGCGATCAGTTTGGCGAGGTATGCAGGGTCGGCGACCGCGCCTTGCGGGTTCGCGGGCGAGCACAAATAGACCAGCGCGGTGCGGGCGAAATCGGCATCGCTCACCCGGTCGAAATCGGGCAAGTACCCGGTCTCCTTGCGCGCCGGCAGATAGCGCGGCTCGGCGCCGGCCGCGACCGCGGCGCCGGCGTAGGGGTGATAGAACGGGTTAGGCATCAGGACGAGCGGCTTTGCGCCGCCCTTGACCTCGGGCACCACGAGCAGCGCCAGGAGAAAGAGCCCTTCGCGGGTGCCGTTCAGCGGAACGATGTGACGGTCGGGTTCGATCATGCCGGCGGGCAGCCGGTAGCGCCGGGTCAGCCAGTTGGCGCACGCCGCGCGGTACTCGGGCGTACCGGTCGCGGCCGGGTAGCGGCCGTAAAGGTGGCGGTTGGCGTTCACGATCTCGCCCACGAAATCCGGATAAGCATGGCGCGGCTCGCCCACCGCCAGATTGAACGAGGGGCGATTGACGGCCGGGCGGACGTCCGCCAACAACGCACCCAAGCGCTGAAACGGCCCCTCGCCTAACGCCTCGAGTCGCTCGTTCAACATGGCTTCGACGACGTACGCTCATCCCGCGCGAACGACGGCTCGGCCGGCCGTCATCCCGAATCGACGGCCGTTCCGGAATCCTCTGGAATCTAGCGCGAATACCGGTCTTTTTTAAAATATTTTATAGAAGAACCATTTAATGCTATGATTTTAAACATTTTTCTACGGCTACTCCAAGGCGGAGCAAGGCCCGCTCGGTACGCGGGTGCGCGAGCAGCATCAGCCCGACCGGAAGCGCCCCGGCGGGGCCGCAGGGAAGCGTGAGCGCGCAGAGCTCGAGGACGTTGCCGATCCGGGTGTTGCGGAGCGAGAGCATGTTCTTGGCTAGATAGGTCTCGCCGCCATCCCAGAGCGTCGCGAGCGGCGGCGGCAGGATCGGCGTCGTTGGCATGACAACGGCGGCGTAGCCCGCCGTTTCGTCGAGATAATTCGCGGCAATCGCCGCCAGTCGATGGCGGATCGCGATCATCGCCGCGGCGTTCTGATCCTTACCGACCCGGAACCGTTCGAGTATAGGCTTGTAGACGCGCTCGGGATGGGCTTCGAGCGCTTCGCGCCAGACCGCGTAAGCTTCGCTCGACATGAGTTGGGCCGGGAGCGGGCCGAGCGCGGCCAACTCATCCAGCGCGTTCACGGGTCGCCGGGTTACCAGCGCGCCGGCGCGACCCAACCGCTCGAGCGCGGCCTCGACCGCGGTCTCGATCGCGGTCTCGACGTCCGCCCAAACGTAGTTGGTCGGGACCAGCAGGCGGGCGCCGGCGAGCCGCGCGCCTGCGAGATCGGCCGCCTTGCCGGCATCGAGCACGGCGAAGAGGGCGTTGGCGTCGGCCACGGTGCGGGCGAGCGGACCGACGGTGTCGACGTCGGGCCAGAGCGGTACCGCGCCGGCGAGCGGCAAGACGCCATAGGTCGTCTTGAGCCCGACCAGGCCTTGCCACGCAGCCGGAACGCGAACCGAGCCGCCGGTGTCGCTGCCGATCGCGCCCGCGGCGAGACCGTAGGCGACCGAGGCGGCGGCGCCCGAGGACGAACCGCCGGGCGCGCGCGGCGTGGCGGTGTCGTGCGCGTTCCGAGGCGTTCCCATGGTGGGATTGACGCCCAGGCCCGAATAGGCGAGCTCGGTCATCGTCGTCTTGCCGAGACAGATGAGCCCGGCCCGGGTCGCGCGCGCCAGCACCGTGGCGTCGGCCGCGGGAACGCGGTCGGCCAAGAGCGGCGAGCCGGCGGTCGTCGTAATGCCGGCGGTATCGAACAAGTCTTTCCACGAGATCGGCACGCCATCGAGGGCCGAAACCCGGCGGCCGGCCTTGGCGCGCGCCCGAGCGGCGTGCGCTTCGGCGCGGGCGCGCTCAGGCGTCGGGCGGAGGTAGACCGCGCGATCGGGATCGTGGCGCGCGATTCGGTCCAGGAAATGTTCGGCGAGCGCGACCGGATCGATCGCGCCACTCCCGATTCCGGCGCCCAGATCGAGCGCGGTCATTTCATGCCAGGCCAGTGCCATGCGCCGCATCTCCTTCAAGAGGCGCGGGACTGTAGCCCGCCCTGAACGGACTGGACAACGCCGTTGGCGGCGCGCCAAGTTGGATCCAACGTGGCAACGAACGGCAAATGGCGAAAGCGACGCACGATCTCCTGGTGGTGGGCGGCGGCATGGTCGGCGCGACCTTTGCGGTCGCCGCCGCGCGCGCCGGGCTCAGGGTCGCGCTGATCGATCGCGAAGCGCCGGCCGCGCTCGAGGCGGCGCCGTTCGACGGGCGAGCGTCGGCGATCGCTTACTCCTCGCACCGGCTGTTGGCGACGATCGGGGTGTGGCCGCACCTGGCCGGTCACGCCCAAGCGATCACCGACATCCGCGTCTCCGACGGCGAGTCGCGGCTGTTCCTCCACTTCGATCATCGCGAGCTCGGCGACCAGCCGATGGGCTTCATGGTCGAGAATCGCTTCATCCGCCGCGCCTTGTTCGCGGCCGCGACAGCGCTGCCGACGCTCGACTTCCGCGCACCCGCGACACTCACCGCGCTCGACCGCGGAGCGGTACTGGTCGAAGCCACGCTCGATGGCGGCGAGCGGATCGCCGCACCGCTCGCGATCGATGCCTCGGGCCGGAACTCGGCGCTCCGCCGCCAGGCCAAGATCGATGTCGTCGAATGGACCTACCCGCAGACCGCGATCGTCTGCACCGTGGCGCACGAGCGCCCGCACCGCGGCGTCGCACACGAGCGCTTCCTGCCGGCCGGGCCGTTCGCGATCCTACCGCTTCCGGGCGATCGCTCGTCCCTGGTGTGGACCGAGCGGCAGGATCTCGCGCCGACGATCCTGGCGCTCGATGAACGCGCGTTCGCCCACGAAATGCGCCGGCGCTTCGGCGATTTCCTCGGTGCGGTCCGGGTCGAGGGGCCGCGCTGGAGCTACCCGCTCGCCGTCCACCACGCCCACCGCTATATCGCCGACCGGCTGGCGTTGATCGGCGATGCCGCGCACGGCATCCACCCGATCGCCGGCCAGGGCGTGAACCTGGGCTTTCGCGACGCCGCTGCGCTCGCCGAAGTGCTGGTCGATGCGATGCGCTTGGGCCTCGATGTGGGCGCCGCGCCCGCGCTCGAGACCTATGAACGCTGGCGGCGGTTCGACAACACGGTTCTGATCGCGGTGACCGACAGCTTGAACCGCCTGTTCGCGAACGATATCGCGCCGATCCGGCTCGCGCGCGACTTAGGGTTGGCGGCCGTCAACGAGATCCCGCCGCTCAAACGGTTCTTCATGGCGCACGCGCGCGGCACCGTCGGCAAGCTGCCGCGGCTGCTCGAAGGCGTCGCGCTCTGACGATCAAGGATCGCGGCTCATGCCCTTGGTCGCCAGCGCCTGCTCGTAGGCCGCCCACTTGGCGTCGCGCTTGACGCCGAGTTCGTAGAGATAGTCCCACGAGTAGATGCCGGTATCGTGGCCATCGTCGAACACGATGCGGACCGCGTAGTGGCCGACCGGTTCGAGCGCGGTGATACCGACGTGGCGGCGGCCGGCGACAGTCACCTGCTGCCCGGGCCCGTGGCCCTGGACCTCGGCCGACGGGCTTTCGACCCGCAAATATTCGGCCGGGTAGCGGAAGGTCTCGCCGTTGTCGAACGCGACGATCAGCGTCTTTTCGGCGCGCACCAGCCGCACCTCGGTTGGGCGCGGCGTTTTTGCCGCCATCAGCGCTTGGCGCCGGCCGGCTCGTCGTCGAGCCGGCGGGCTTCGTCGACCAGCATGATCGGGATACCGTCCTTGATCGGATAGGCGAGGCGAGCCTGTTCGCTCACCAGTTCCTGGCGCTCGACGTCGTAGCGGAGCGGGCCCTTGGTGAGCGGACACACCAGGATCTCGAGCAATTTGGGGTCGACGGCGGGGGCGGTCATGGCGGGCGTTTCCAACGGTTGCACGGTCACTGATTGGCGCCGGGCCCGCGCATCTTCTGCATCACCGCCATCTCGATCAGCGCGGTCAACAGCTCGGTGCGTTCGGCCAGCGTCTTGGCTTCGAGCAGCGCCTGCTTCTCGCGCGGCTCGAACGGGCACATCATGGCGAGCGAGGTGACGAGGGTGAGCGGCGACACGCTCTCGAGCGTCGGCCACTCGGCCTTGATGCCGTGGACCTCGAAGAACGGCTTGAGCGCGGCGAACAGGCGCTTCTTGTCGATCGCGAAGTCCTCGTCCGCCTCCTTGAGATCGCCGGCGAATGCGGTCCACTGCGGCCGCACCTTGCGATAGAGCCGGACCTGCGGCAGCTCCTCGCCGATCTGGAACCGGCACACGCCCTTCAACGTAATGAGGTAGCGGCCGTCGTCGGTCTCCTTGAACGCGGTCAAGCGGCCGGCGCAACCGAGCGGGTAGACCTCGGGCTGGAACGCGCGCTCGGCCGGATTCGCCGGCTGCACCATGCCGATCAGGCGCCCGCTTCCCAGCGCGTCCTCGATCATCTGCAGGTAGCGCGGTTCGAAAATGTTGAGCGGCAGAAACCCGCCCGGGAGCAGCAACACGCCAGCCAGGGGGAAGATCGGCAGGCTGTCGGGAAGCTCTGCGACGTCCTTGACCTGGAAGCGTTCGCTCATGCGAACAGGATCGAGGACAGCTTGCGCCGCCCGCCGACGGAGAGCTCGTGGGTTGCGCCCAAGACGTCGAACACTTTGAGCAATTGCTTGCGCGCCGCTTGTTCGTTCCATTCGCGATTGCGGCGCACGATTTCGAGAAACTGATCGATCGCCTCGCCATGCTGTCCGGCGCCGACCAGCGCCAGCGCCAGATTGAAGCGGGTCTCGTAGTCGGCCGGGTTGGCGTCGACTTTGGCGCGGAGCTCGTTGGGATTGCCGACGTTGCCGACTTCCTGGGCGAGCGAAAGCGCCGCCTGCGCGCCGGCGATGGCGGCGTGATTGGCCGATTGCGGTGGCACCATCGCGAGCGTTTGCTTGGCGCGCTCGAGATCGCCGCGGCCGATATAGCAGCGGGCGAGCCCGGCCAGCGCTTCGACGTTGCCGGATTCCTGCTTCAGAATTTGCGCGTACATGTTGGCGGCGCTCGCCAAGTCGCCCGCGGATTGCGCGGCCTGGGCCGCGGCCAGCACCTCTTCGATCGGCGAGGGACCGGTATCGCCGGTCAGGCGCTTGATGAAGGCCTTGACTTCGCTCTCGGGCAGCGCGCCGATGAAGCCGTCGACGGGCTGACCGTTGTGGAACGCGAACACCGCCGGGATCGACTGGATCCGCATTTGCTGGGCGAGCTGCGGGTTCTGGTCGATGTTGATCTTGACCAGCTTGACCGCGCCCTTGGCATCCTTGACCGCCTTCTCGATCGCCGGGCCGAGCTGCTTGCAGGGTCCGCACCACGGCGCCCAAAAGTCAACCACCACCGGCACTTCGCGCGACGCCACCAGGACGTCGTTCACGAAATTTTTGGTGTCGCTGTCCTTGATGAGGCCGGCCGGCACGCCGCCCGGTCCGCCCGTCGGGGCAGCCGCACCGCCGCCGATAATCATCTCTGCCATCGTTTCATGCCCCTGCTTACGTCCGCGAACCGGTCGACAGAAAAGTATAGCAGGTCGGCCCCCGGTCGAGCCGCCGGCCGGCTATTCGGCGGCGCTCTTGGCCGCGGTGGCGCCGGCGCCGGCGGCGGCCAGGAAATCGATCGCCGCCATGACGCCGCCTTTCTTGTGCGGCACTTGCGCGCGCGCCAGCCCCATCTCCACGCCGGCCACCGTGCCCGCGATCATGAGGTCGTTGATCGCGCCCAGGTGGCCGATCCGCAACACCTTGCCGGCGAGCTTGCCCAAACCCGCGCCCAAGGACATGTCGAAGTCTTCGAGGATGACGGCGCGGACCGAATCGGCGTTGACGCCCTCGGGCGTCCGGATCGCGGTCACCGACGGGCTGTACTCAGCCGGGTTTTTGGCCTGAAGCTCCAAGCCCCAGGCCTTGACCGCGCGCCGCACCGCCTCGCCGTGGCGG
Organism: Alphaproteobacteria bacterium; assembly: GCA_016869275.1. Classification (GTDB taxonomy): domain Bacteria; phylum Pseudomonadota; class Alphaproteobacteria; order SHVV01; family SHVV01; genus SHVV01. The sequence continues at coordinate 69,709 of VGEO01000002.1, forward strand.
GCGTGACGTGCGATCACCGCGTCCAAGCCGGCCTCGTCGAACATCGCGATCGCTTCCTTGAGCGCGAAGATCAGGTTGATGTTGGGCGTGAATGGAAAGCTCCAATTCTTGTTGGCCTCGAGAATCGGCCCCCAGTCCCAAAACGAGCGCGGTAGCCTGGCGGCATTGGCGGCCGCCAGCGCTTTCGCCGACACCGCGTTGAAGCCCAAGCCCGGCGGCAGCATCAGGCCCTTTTGCGAGCCGCCGACCACGACGTCGATCCCCCATTCGGCGGTGCGAAGCTCGATCGAGCCGAGCGAGGAAATGGCGTCGACCAGGAGGAGCGCCGGGTGGCGCGCGCGATCGAGCGCGCGGCGGATCCCGGCGACGTCGGAGGCGACGCCGGTCGAGGTCTCGTTGTGGACGATCGCGACCGCCTTGATCGCGTGCGCCTTGTCCTCGGCGAGGCGGGCTTCGAGCCGGGCCAAGTCGACGCCGCTCCGCCAGTCGCCGGGCATGGCTTCGACGTCGAGCCCGAACTTCCGCGCCATCCGCTCCCACAGCGCGGCGAAATGGCCGGTCTCGGCCATCAGCACTTTGTCGCCCGGCGACAGCGTATTGACGAGCGCCGCCTCCCAGGCGCCGGTGCCGGAGCCGGCGAAGACGACCACCGGGCCGGCCGCCTTGAACAGGCGCTGCAGGCCGGGCAGCACCTCCTTCATGATCGCCGCGAATTCGGGCCCGCGGTGATCGATGGTCGGCGCCGCCATCGCGCGCAACACACGGTCGGGGACGTTGGTGGGCCCCGGGATTTGCACGAAGTGACGGCCGAGCCGTGTGGTCATGTCCTGAAACGCTGCGCGGGCGCAGGTCCTAAAGGCTTGTTAATAAACACGGATTGCCGCTCGTTCGCGGCCGGCCGGTCCCTCCCCAAGGGCGGCGGGACATTAGCCCGGAGGCTTTACCGGTGCAACCCAAAGGCGCGGGCTCGGAAGTTTCCTTATGATGTGGGCATGCGGGTGCTCGTCATCTTCGTTGTCGCGGTCTATGCCGGTGCCGCCGCGATGCTTCGATTCCGATGAACGCTCCGCTCCCGCGCCGCCCCGCCACCGCCGTCACGCCCGGCGACTCCGCCCTCGCCAGAAGGCTCGCGGCCGAGCTCGAGGGCGAGGTGCTGTTCGACGCCTGGAGCCGCGGCCGCTATTCGACCGACGCTTCGATCTATCAGATCGAGCCGGTCGGCGTGGTCGTCGTCAAGACGCAAGCCGACATCGTCCGCGCGGTTCAGATCGCCGCGGACGCCGGCGTCCCGGTGTTGCCGCGCGGCGGCGGCACCTCGCAGTGCGGCCAGACGGTCGGCGCCGCGCTCGTGATCGACACCAGCAAGTACCTGAACAGGGTGATCGCGCTCGACCGCGACGCGATGACGGTCGAAGTCGAACCCGGCGTCGTGCTCGATCGCCTGAACGCGTACCTGCGCCCGCACGGGCTCTTCTTCCCGGTCGACGTCTCGCCCTCGAACCGCGCCACCATCGGTGGCATGACCGGCAACAATTCCTGCGGCGCGCGCTCGATCCGCTACGGCAACATGGTCCACAACGTGCGTGCGATCGAAGCGGTGCTGGCAGGGGGCGAGTCGCTCCGCTTCGGCCCCGTACCAGCCGAGCCCGCGGCGCTCAACGGCCCGCCGCGGTATCTCGATCTGGTCAAGCGCTTACGCGCGTTGGGCGCGCGCGAGGCCGCGGAAATCGAAGCACGGTTCCCCAAGCTCCTCCGCCGGGTGGGGGGCTACAACATCGATGCGATCGCACCCGGCGCCTACAACATGGCGCACCTCCTGGTCGGCTCCGAAGGGACGCTCGGCTTTTCGACCGCGATCACGCTCGACCTGAAGCGCATCCCCGCGCACCGCGTCCTGGGCGTCTGCCACTTCCCGACGTTCCGCGCGGCGATGGACGCGACCGCTGCGATCGTCGACCTGGGCCCGTCGGCGGTCGAGCTGGTCGATCCGACCATGATCCGCCTCGCGCGCGAGCGGCCCGAGTTCGCCGCGACCGTCGACAAGTTCGTCACCGGCGATCCGGCTGCGCTGCTGCTGGTCGAATTCGCGGGCGATGACGCGGCGCGCCAGGGCGCCGACCTCGCAAGGCTGGTCGCGCTGATCGCCGATCGCGGCTTTCCTGGCGCGGTGGTCGAGATCGCCGACGCCGCGCTCCAGCGCCAGGTATGGGACGTCCGGCGCGCGGGGCTCAACATCCTGATGGCGATGAAAGGCGAAGGGAAGCCGGTCTCGTTCGTCGAGGACTGCGCGGTCGCGCTCGCCGACCTTCCCGACTACACCGAGCGCTTGGACGGCATCTTCCGCAAGCACGGCACCACCGGCACCTGGTATGCGCACGCCTCGGTCGGCACGCTCCACGTCCGCCCGATCCTCAACATGAAGGCCGAGACCGACGTCCGGAAGATGCGTGCGATCGCCGAGGAGTGCTTCGCGATGGTGCGCGACTACAAGGGCTCGCACTCGGGCGAGCACGGCGATGGCCTGGTGCGCTCGGAGTTCCACGAAGCGATGTTCGGATCGCGCCTCGTCGGCGCGTTCGCCGAAGTCAAAGACGCGTTCGACCCGGGCGGGCTCTTCAACCCGGGCAAGATCGTGCGCCCGCCCAAGATGGATGACCGCACGCTGTTTCGCTACAAGCCCGGCTACGAGATCGAGGCGCCGGCGCCCGCGCTCGACTGGACGGCGTGGCCGACGTTCGGTGCCGCGGTCGAGATGTGCAACAACAACGGCGCCTGCCGCAAATGGGAGCCGGGCGTCATGTGCCCGAGCTACCGCGTGACCGGCGACGAGATTCACTCGACCCGCGGCCGCGCCAATTCGCTACGGCTCGCCCTTACGGGCCAGCTCGGGCCGGACGCCTTCACCGCGCCCGAGATGTACCGGGCAATGGAGCTTTGCGTCGGCTGCAAGGGCTGCAAGCGCGAGTGCCCGACCGGCGTCGACATGGCGAAGATGAAGGTCGAGTTCCTCCATCACTACCGCACGCGCCACGGTCTTCCGCTCAGCGAGCGCATCTTCGCCTATCTCCCGCGCTATGCCGGGATCGCGCGGCGGCTCCGCGGCCTCGCGCGCCTGCGCGACCTCATCCCTGGCGCGGCCGTGTTGACCGAGCGGCTGTTGGGGCTCGCCGCCAAGCGAACGCTGCCCCGCTTTGCCGCGCGGCCGTTCGCGGGCGAGGCGCCCACGGCGCCGGCGCCCGGCGCGCGCGACGTCGCGCTGTTCGTCGATACATTCAACGCGAACTTCGAGCCCGCGAACGCCGAAGCCGCGTGCCGCGTGCTCGCGCGCCTGGGCTACCGTGTCCACGTCCCGCGCGCGGCCGACGGCGGCCGACCGCTCTGCTGCGGCCGCACCTTTCTTTCGGCCGGCTTGATTGATGAGGCGCGCTTCGAAGCCCGCCGCACGGCGGCGGCGCTCGCACCCTTGGCCCAACGCGGCGTCCCGATCGTCGGTCTCGAACCCGCCTGCCTCTACACACTTAAAGACGAGTTCGCAGCGCTCGGGCTCGCTGACGCCGCGCCGATCGCCGCGCGCGCCTTCCTGCTTGAAGACTTCCTCGAGGCCGAAGCCAAGGCCGGGCGCGTCGCTTTCGGCGGCGCCGGCGCCGCGACCGACATCCTCGTCCACGGCCACTGCCACCAGAAGGCGTTCGGCACCTTCGCCGTGCAGCAGAGCCTGTTGAAGCGGCTTCCCGGCGTGCGCGTCCAAGCGATCGAGTCGTCCTGTTGCGGCATGGCGGGCGCGTTCGGCTACCAGGCTGCGACCACCGACGTCTCGCTCGCGATCGGCGAGCTGGGCGTGCTGCCGGCGGCGCGCGCGGCCGGAGCCGACACCGTCATCGTCGCCGATGGCGTCTCGTGCCGTCAGCAGATCGCGGACGGCGCCGGTCGCCCGGCCGTGCACGCGGTCCAGGTGATCGCGCGGGCGTTGGGGGTCTGAATCGACCTCGCCGCCCTAACCGGTTTGGTGGACCCCCTCCGGCTCGCTCCGCTCGCCACCTTCCCGGCGAAGCGGGGGGAGGGTTGGGGAGGGGGCGTGCGAGTGCTATTTCCGCTTCACCCCCATGGTCGGACCCTGGCCCTTCTTCCATTTGGCGAGCGAGGCGTCGGTCGCTTTGGAAGACGACAGCCCCGGGCGATCGGAGCGGAACCACGTGAACGTCGCCGGGTGGAAGAGCTCTTCCTTTTTCCATAGTTTCTTCGACAAGCCCTGCTCGTAGCTCCAGCGGATCTGGGCGTCGATGGTCTTGACGTTCCGCTCGATCCCGTAGGGCCAATAGTCCTCGCCCATCGCCGCCATCGTCGCTTCCGCCTCGTAAGCCAGCCACGGCAGCATGGTGACGTAGGCGGTGACCTCGGTCAGGTGCGGCTGGGTCAGCGCCTTGGCTTCCTCGAACGCCTTCATGATCGCGCGCGGCAACCATGGGTACTGCTCGGCTAGGCTCTTGCGCATGCCGATCAGGTGCATGATGTGGAAGATGCCGGTCTTCTTGAAGTAGGCCATCTCGGCCTCGCGCGGGTTCGCGAACAGGCGCGCAATTTTGGGGCGCTTCTCGCGCCAGCAGAGCGGCGTCTGCGCGGTGAAGATCGCGTCGATTTCGCCGTCGGCGAGCATGGCTGAGAGCGTCTGCCCCGGCTTGATCGGTTCGATCTCGACGCCCTTGGGCGGCTCCTGCGGCACGTAGTCGAGGAACTCGGGCACGTCGAGCCCGCCGATCCGCCATTTCAGGTGCTGCGGCTTGACGCCGTATTCGTCGGAGAGCGTGCCGCGGATGCAAAGCCCGCGCGTCAGCTGATAGTTGGGCGCGCCGACGATCTTGCCCTTCAAGTCCTCGGGCCGTTTGATGCCGCGGTCGGTGCGGATGAAGATGCCCGAGTGCGCGAACACGCGCGAGATCGGGATCGGCAGCGCGATATACGGAAAGTCGATGTTGGTGCGCGCCAGCATGTAGGACGAGAACGACATCTCCGAGACATCGAACTCCTGGTAGGTGAAGAGTCGGAAGAACGTCTCCTCGGGCCGGGTGGTGATGTAGGTGACGTCGCAGCCTTCGACCGGCACGGTGCCGTCCTTGATCGGCCGGATGCGGTCGTAGTCCCACGAGGCGATGGTGATCGGCAGTTTCTTCGACATGGTTTTGCTTGAGCTTTCAGAGAAAAGGGGACCTCGCCCGTCGCGGCGCGTCGGGCGAGGTCCGGTGGAACAGGGTCGGCCGGCGGTTACTTGTTGTACTTGCCGATCTTCTTGAGCGCGGCGTCGACGAAGCTCGCGTCCCACAGCTTTTCGGCCGGGATCTTGACCTGATCCTTGTCGAGCTGCATGGCGAGCTCGACCGTGTAGGCGGTCGCCTTCATCTCGACGCCGCCGTCGGTGCCGAAGCCCTTCGACTTCGCGAACCAGGCGACCGAACGCTCGACCACGCCCTTGTCTTCCTCGGGCGAGACCTTGGAATAGATCGCCGCCGTCTCCTTCGGGTTCTCGGTCGCGAAGCGGGCGCCGCGGAGCGACAGCTCGGTGAACTTCTGCAGCGCCGCCGCCTTGTCCTTGGCCGACTTGGGCGTGGCGATGATCCAGGCGAACGAGATGTCGGGCAGGATCTCGGGCACGACATAGAGCGTGTGCAGGTTGGGGTCGCTCGTGAGCGCCTCGGCGTAGTTGACGTTCAGGATCGTCGCCTCGACCTGGCCGGTTTTCAGCGCTTGCAGCCGTTTCTCGTTGCCGCCGATCGCGACCATCTTGGCCTTGGCCGGATCGAAGCCCTTGGCTTGGAGGGTGAGCTTCACGATCGCTTCCGACAGGCTGTTCGGCGCCGAGATCGCGACCTTCTTGTCGGCGAAGTCGGCGGTCTTGGTGATCGCGCTCTTCTGCGCCAGCACGAAATAGTCGGTCTTGGGCTGCCACGAAAAGATCGCCTTGACGTCGGTGCCCTTGCCGACCACCGAGATCACCGAGAACGAGCCGGTCCAGGCGGCATCGGTATCGCCGGCGACCAGCGAGCGCACGGCGTTGGCATCGCCGGTGACGCGCTTCTCCTCGATCGCGAGCCCGGCCTCCTTGGCCCAGCCCTTTTCGCGCGCCACGATCCACGGAATCTCGGCCATGGTCGCGAACGGCGTGCCGATCATCAGCCGCAGCTGGTCTTGGGCCTGGGCGGCGGTCGCCGCGGTCAACGCACCCGCCGCCACTGCCAGTGTCTTCAACACGTGACGAAGCTTCATACCTACCTCCTGAAATTGCTGATTACTCGAGACGTTCGGTTGTTTTCCACGGCGCCAACTTGGTCTCGAGATACATGACGCCGCGCACCAACAAGAATCCGAGGATCGCGAGCTCGAACAGTGGTACCAGGAGTTTGTCGGTCGCGAACACGTTGGAATAGACCAGGATCAGGCCGCCCAAGCCGCCGACGGTGGTGAAGAATTCGGCGATCACCATGCCGACCAGGCCGAGGCCCACGCCCATGCGGATGCCGGCCATGATGAAGGGGAGCGCGGCCGGCAGCACGATCATCCGCATCATCTGCCACTCCGAGCAGCAGAACGACTGCGCGACCTCGCCGTACTTGGCCGAGATGTTGCGCACGCCAGCATAGGTGTTCATCAGGATCGGGAAGATCGCGAACGTCACCACCAGCGCGACCTTGGCTTTGAACTCGAGCCCGAACCACAACATGATCATCGGCACCAGCGCGACGCGGGGCGTCACGTAGATCGCCTCGACGTAAAGGTCGATCGAGTGCTCGACCGTGCGGAAGCGGCCCATCAGGAGCCCGATCGCGACTCCGCCGACCAGCGAGATCGCGAAGCCGACGAGGAACGAGCGGAGCGAATCGATCGAGGCGGCCACGAGCTCGCCCGAGAGGATGATCTTCCACGCCGCCAGCGCGGTCGCGCTCGGGTAGGAGAAGAAGATCGGGTCGATCTGGCGGCCGTAGATTTCCCAGGCGATGAAGACGACGATCATCGAGATCGTGCGGGTCGCATAGGCCGGGAACGGCTTCTTGACGCGCGGCGCCGGCGGCGCGGCGGACGGCCGCGCGTTCGCGCGTTCGGCGGCGGAGACCTCGGTCGCCATTGTCCTCCCCTTGCGATGGCAGTGCGGCGCTTGTCGTCCGCTTGGCCGAAAGCCTATCACGGCCGGCGAAAGCCCAACATACGCTGCGGCCGCGGCAGTCTCGCTCCGCTCTCGCGACGGCCTCGAAGCCTTGCCAAGGCGGCGCCAATGCCATATTGATCGGGCTTTCCGCGATGAGCGGCCGCAACGGAGCGCGGGCGTAGCTCAGGGGTAGAGCACAACCTTGCCAAGGTTGGGGTCGAGGGTTCGAATCCCTTCGCCCGCTCCAGTTTCACAGAATCGCAAGAGTGTCGACGGGACGCGGGTTTCCTACGCGTTCGCGGGCTCACGATTGACGTGAACGAGGCAGGAACGAAGTGGCCGAGAAAACCCCGCGTTACCTGGTGGTTACAAGTCGAGGCGGATGACAGCCTACGGTTTCGCGCTTGTGACCGAGAGGCCGTCGGCCCAAACCGGTCGGACCCGAACGAAGTCGTTTAGATTGTCTCGACGGACCAACATCTGAATTGTGGGGAGAAATGATGTCTCGAGTCTATGTGCCGAGTTCTGGAGTCTATGTGCCGAGTTCTGGCCCAGAGGCGTGGCGGAGCCTGCTCGCCGATCCGCGGAAACACTGGCGCAAAGGATTCTCCGTTCGCACGCTCGCATGCGCCTGGGAAGCGGCCAACGGACTACCATCCGAAATCGCTGCGCTCTTAGGCAAGGACTCGGAGCTACTACTCGCGATTCCAGAGCACAAGGTGCCGTTGCCGGGTGGCACTCGCGAGAGTCAAACCGATCTATTCGCCTTGGTACGCGCTAAGGGCAGGACAATGACCATCGCGGTAGAAGGCAAGGTCAACGAGCCCTTAGGTCCAACCGTGGCTGAGTGGTTTGTGAATCCCTCCGCGGGTAAACGCAAGAGAATGTCGTTTCTCTGTTCTACGCTTGGGATCTCTGATCCCGCTCCAAGCGACGTGTACTACCAGCTGCTCCATAGAACAGCATCGGCGGCGATTGAGGCGAATCGTTTCAAGACCGACGATGTCGCCATGATTGTTCACTCGTTCTCTAGCGAGCACATGTGGTTTGACGCATTCGCACGCTTTCTCGCGCTCTTTCGTCTCGCCGCGAAACCGGGGCAACTCGTCAGTACGTCCTTGCCGGATGGACGCCGTCTTTACCTCGGCTGGGCGCGAGGCAATCCGAAGTTTCTTGCGGCGTAATCAATCGTAAAAAGAAGTGGCTAAAGGCAGAAGGCGTCGACTGGAGTATGGTCAAGGATTGTCTTGATCCGCTACGCCCGCACACTGAACAAGCCCCGAAGTTGCGGTCGAGGGTTCGAATCCCTTCGCCCGCTCCAGTTTCACCCGATAAGTCGGCCTTTTCTGTACCTTGCCAGCCGCAGAGGCGGGGAGCGCCAACAGCCGGGGAAGTAGCGGGGAAGCACCCGGCGAGCTTCGCGAGCTTGCGCGTGGGGACCAGACCGATCGATCGCGTCCGAGACGGTGCCGAGCTTATCGATATTGTCGTGAACGATGGAAACGGCGCGACGCGTTAGGCCGTTCTCATCCGATCGGCTGACAATGCGATCGGCGCCTCGACACGCTGCTAGGCATGGCACGTAGCGCGTCGACAAGATGCCCAGGTGGACCGACGGCTCGTCGAGCGGCCCGCCGGGGCAGTACGCCTATCCATGTGGCGAGCCGATTTCGTCCGCGCCACCGACTGACCGTCCGGTGACTGCGCTCTAGCGCAGCGCGCCCGTCGCTTTGGCGGACGCAAGACGCTCTACCGCTCTGGTTTCGGCTTCCACTCGCGCCAGCTTCTGCGCCTCGGCGATCTGTGCTGGCTCATCTTGGTCGCAACGATTTCGACACCTTTCACTGACATGTCGCGCAAATCCCGTTCGCTGTCTGAATAGCGTGATGCCGCGGGAGGGAGTACAACTTGTGCGCTTGGACGAAATCCCGCGGCACGCCGTAGCCGTTTTCGTACATAAATCCTAGGTTGTGCAGCGACGACGCGAAGCCCTGATCAGCGGCCCGATAGCTGGGCCGTTATGTTCTTGCAGCGCTTGCCGTTTTGTTGCTGCTCGTCGCTGCCCACACTCCCGTCAAATGACGAAAAAAGCGTTACTCATGTGTCCGGCACGTTCTATCACCTACCTCTCAGTCTGCTCTCGGAACCACCGAAGCGTCGTTACGTCGGCGCGGCTCTTGGTGTCGCCGTCCGCCATGGTCGGATTGACCTCGACCCTGGCTTCAGCCGATCATCGCCGCCCCAGGGAGGCTTCACCATGAAAACACTCAAGGCGTTTACGACATTCGCGCTCGCGGCTGCCGTTGCGATCGGTGCGACCGCTCCGGTCGGCGCGCAGAGCAGCGCCGATCTCGTCGCCGCGGCGAAAAAGGAAGGTAAGCTCACCTTCTATACCGAGCAGCCGGTCGAAACGATCACCGGCCTCATCGCCGCGTTCAGCGCCAAGTATCCGGGCATCACGATCGACTATTTTCGCGGCCAAACGTCGCAACTGGTGACGCGCTATGAGTCCGAGACCGCCGCCGGGCGGCACATCGTCGACGTCTTCACCGCGACCGAGCGCCGCGCCAAGTTGATGAAGCCCACCCTGCTCGCCAACTACAAGTCGCCCGAGCTCGCCCGCTACGACGCCGGCGTGCAGCCGACCCACGGCAATTGGGCCGTCTACTCGCTCAACACGACGTCGTTCGCGTGGAACCCGCGCACCGTGCCGAAGGGCCAGGAGCCAAAGGAGTGGACGGACCTGCTCGACCCAAAATGGAAAGGTAAGATCGGCATCCAGGATCCGGCGGTCGGCGGCGGCGCCGCCTCGTGGATCGCCACCATGTATGGCGTGTGGGGCGAGGCGGCGTGGCTCGACTACATGACCAAGTTCGCCGCCCAAAATCTGCTCTACGCCACGCGACCGCAGGTCGAAGAGAAGGTGATCTCGGGCGAGTTGGCGATCATCGCGGTCGACTACCCGGACTTCATCGAGCCGCTCAAGGCCAAGGGTGCGCCGATCGAGTGGGGGACGCCGAAGCCGATGATCCGCACCGGTTTGTCGGTGCAACTCTCGCCGAATGCGCCGAACCCGAACGCCGCCAAGCTGTTCATCAACTTCCTGCTCTCGGAGGACGGACAGCAGACCTTGGCCAAGCTGGGCTCCATGCCGGCGCTCAAGTCGGCGTGGCCCGCGGTGTTCGACCGCATGAAGACCGCGGAGTTGGTTCCGTCGGCCGACGAACTCGAAGCCCAGAAAGCGGACTACTTCACGGCCAAGATCAAGGAGCTGTTCGGCAAACGCTAGTGCCTGGACTCGCAAATCCGAGATACGCCCCACGAACCTATGATAGCGGGTACTAGAGGCGGTCGGCGATGAACGACGAGCCGCTGCCCGGCCGGCCGTCGTCGATCAAGCGCGCATTCGGCGCTTACGCCAACCGCGAGGTGCCGGCAGAGGACGTGCGGCTCACCCATGTCGGGCCCGGCACACCGTGCGGCGAGTACCTACGGCGGTTCTGGCAGCCGGTCGGGCACGTCAAAGATTTGCAGGACGTGCCGGTGCCGATCCGGATCATGGGCGAGGACCTGGTGCTGTTCCGCGACCGTGCCGGCCGCATCGGCCTTCTGCAGCGGCACTGCTGCCACCGCGGCGCTTCGTTGGAGTTCGGGTTGATCGCCGAGCGCGGCATCCGCTGCTGCTATCACGGCTGGCTGTTCGATGTGGACGGCACGATCCTCGAAACGCCGGCCGAGCCGGCAACCAGCCACCTCAAAGAATCGCTGTTCCAGGGCGCCTATCCGACGCACGAGCATTGTGGCCTGGTGTTCGCCTACATGGGGCCGTCCGGGCGACCGCCGCCGTTTCCGCGGCTCGACATGTTCGAGGTACCCGGCTACCGGCTCGAGCCGGGCGATTCCGAGCAGAACATCAAGCCGTGCAACTGGCTGCAGGTGCAGGACAACGTGCTCGACATCGGCCACGAGACGTTCCTGCACGCCCGCAGCAGCGGGTTGCAGATCAACGATGCGGGCGGCCGGCCGCTCGCGGCGCTTGCCGATCTGCCGGAGCTCGATTTTTTCGAGACGCCGATCGGTGTGCTGTGTATGTCGACGCGGCGGGTCGGCGACAGCATTTGGGTGCGCGGCCTCGAGCACATCGCGCCGAATATCGCGCAGATTCCGCGCACGCCGACGCTGCCGCCGGCCTATGCTCCCGGAACGGATCGGATCACGGTGCGGCCGCGGGCTACGCGCTGGCGCGTGCCGGTCGACGACCACCACACGCTCGAGCTGTCGTTGGTGAGGGTGCGCGAGGGCGAACCCAACACCTATTCGAAACAAGCAAGCCTCGCCCGTCGCAGCAACTACGGCGATCGGCCGTACGAGGAGCGGCAGCGCTTCCCCGGCGACTATGATGCGCAGGTAAGCCAACGGCCGATCGCCCGGCATGGCCTCGAACACCTCGCCTCCACCGACCGCGGCGTGGCGCTGTTTCGGCGTCAGCTTCGCCGCGGCATCGATGCGGTGGCGGAAGGAAAGGAGCCGCCCGAGTCGCTACGAACGTTCCCGGCCCGCACCTACGGCTTCGAAACGCTGGTGCGCCACCCGCCCGCCAACGATGCCGCGGCCGACCGGCAGCTCCTACGCGACACGGCCCGTCGCTTGGCCGAGGAGCGTCTGCGCGGCGAGGCGTCGGACTCGCCGGTGGTCATCTAGGCATCCGAGAAGAAACGCGTGCGCGTCGAGTTCACCAGCGTCAACGGCATCCCGACCCGGTTCTACCGCGAAGGCGACGGCTATCCGGTCGTGCTGGTGCACGGCGCCGGCCTCTCGGCTGATTCCTGGATCCGCAATATCGACGCCCTCGGCAAGCACTTCCGCGTGATCGCGCCCGATACGCTCGGTCACGGCTACACCGGTTCGGGTGGTTACGAATCGGGTCCGCCGCATCCGCACATCGTCGAGCACCTGGTCGGCCTGGTCGACCAGCTCGGCATCGACCGGTTCTCGATCGTCGGCAGCTCGTTCGGCGCGCTGATGGCGGCGTTGACGTACTTCCGGCTGCCGCAGCGGGTCGAGAAGCTGGTCGTCATCAGCAGTGCGTCCGCCTTCAACACCGAAGCAGAAGCGCGCGAGCGCCAGCCCAACGCCTACAAGAACGGGCTCGCCGCGTTCACCAACCCGACGCTGGCTGCGTGCCGCCAACGGCTGGCGAACGTGTTCCACGACGCGAGCAAGATTCCGGAGGAACTGCTGGTCATGCAGATGACCATGTACGCGATGCCGGGCGCGCTCGAAAGCTACGAACGTCGCTTCAAGGGCATGATGGACATCGAGGCCACCCGCCCGCACCGAATCGTCAACCGCGTCGAGCAGATCAAGGTGCCGGCACTGCTGTTGTGGGGCCGGCAGGATCCGCGCGGCATCCTGGCCCGCGCGCAGGAGGCGGTTCGGCGCCTGCCCAATGGCAAGCTGGTCGTGTTCGACCGCTGCGGCCATCACCCGCACATGGAGTACCCGGACGCGTTCAACGAGCTGGTGCGGCAGTTCATCACCGAGCAGCCGCTCGCCCATGCCGCACCGCAACTCGAATTCGTGAAGGTCTAGCGTGACCGCAACAACCGAAACCCGAGCCACCGGCGACCGCCACTTTCGCGCCCGTCGCCTCGCCCACGCCAACCTCTACGTCCGCGACCTCGCCCGCTCGATCGACTTCTACCACCGCGTGGTCGGCCTCGAGCGCACCTACAGCCTGCCGATACCGAAGGCCGGGTTCTTGAGCAACGGCGCCTCGCACCACGATATCGGCCTCGTCGAGCTCGGCGGGCCGACCGCCCGCAAGACCGAGCCCGGGCTCAACCACTTCGGCTTCGAGCTCGAGAACGAGACCGACCTGGTTGCCGGCTACCGGGCGGCCGTCGGCGCCGGCGTCAATTTTTATCGCACCGTCAACCATCACATCACGCATAGCCTTTACGTCTTCGATCCCGACGGAAACTCGAACGAGATCTATGCCGACGTGACCACGGACTGGCGCACCGCGCGCGGGACCACGCCGACGCAGAAGTGGACGCCGGGCGAAACGCCGCCCTCGCCCGAGCGCAAATACGATCCCGATCCGGTCTACGTCCGCGTCGCCGGCGCAATGTTTCAGCCGCTCCGCATCACCCACGCGACGGTCGTCGGCAACGATTTCGAAGGCCTGTTCGATCACTACACCAGGGTCGTCGGATTGACCCCGATCGTCGGTGGCCGCGGGGCGCCGTTTGCCGCGCTCGCCGGCGCCTGCGGCTTCGGCGCCATCAACCTGTTCCGGGCGGTCGATGGCCAGGCCGCCGGCCTGCACCACATCGGATTCGAGATGGCAAACGACGCCGATCTCGACGCGGGCCGCCGGAGCTTGCCGCGCACCGGAGCCGCCAAAGAGCGCGACGTCGATCATCCGCTCCGCCGCACCACCTTCGTTCGCGATCCCGACGGCATGATGATTGCTTTCTACGTCAACCGACCGAACTGGCGCGAGCGGCTGGGCAGCCTGGACGCCGCCACCGCGCTTTGGGTTGCCTGACGGCGGGGACGCGAGCAGGTTGCCTCGCGGGTTCGAATCCCTTCACCCACAATAATTTCGCGCCACGCTTTAATGGGCTGATGACGCGTGCGAACTGCGCGCGAGCCGTTCGCACCGAGTGTCAGTTATGGTTTAGTCCGTGTGGTGCACGCGTATGTGGACGCTCTTTCCAAGAGTTTTCTAGGCGCGTCAGCTCGCCCGCTTCCATATCAGGGGAAACCCGCTGCAAGATCGTGAATTTGAATGTTGTTGAGTTACGGCGCCGAAGAAGTTTATTCCCGCCATGACCCCCTGTGACGTAGTCGCGCCACCGACCAAGGAGATTATCGGCGCCAGACGCGGACCCTACGTAGCCTTTTCGGTCACGTCTTGCGTCCGTTCCGTCTCTGGTAGCTAACCACGTTATTTGAAGGTGTAGGAGACCATGTCGCGTCTCGGCCTTCGGCTTAAAGGTAGGAAGGAGAGTCGCCCGCTCCGGTTTCACGACAACGCGGTAAGGTAGCCACCCGGGTGGGTCGGCCGCACGCCGCATCCTCCTCGATTGTCCTTCGAGAAAAAACCGCCATGACTATTTCGCCCGTCCCCCGCTCCGACGTCCGCTCGCTGTTGCTGTCGCTCCGCACCTCGCGGCTCGCCGACGAGGCGCGTGCCGCCCGCAATCCGCACCTGCAGGCGGCGCTGGTCGAAGACAAGCGCATCGGCATGGCGATCGCCGTGTGGGCGCGCACCGCGGCGCTGGTCGTCATTGCCCTGATGCTGCCGTTCGTCAATCCGCGCTGGGAGGTTCTTTTCTACGAGGCGTTGGTCGGGGCGTTCGTTGCGCTCGGCTGGTGGCAGCTCCGCGTCGCCCGCGTCGGCCAGTCGCGCGCCGAGCTCCTGCTCATCATCGCCGATCTCCTGTTGCTCGCGCTCACCCTGCTCGTGCCCAATCCATTTGTCGGCGAGCCGTGGCCGACCGCGATGCAATACCGCTGGAACGGGTTCATCTACTTCTTCGTTCTTCTCGCCGCCGCGACCTTGGCCTATTCGTGGCGGACGGTGGCCACGATCGGGCTGTGGACGGCGCTCGCCTGGCTGATCGCCGCCGGCCTGCTCGCCGCCTTCGGGACGACGCTCCCCGGCATCTCGGAGGCCGTCGCCGCGGCGCTGCCGGCGTTCGAGCGCATCCGCCTGTTCCTCGACCCCAACGCGATCATGTTCGAGTTCCGGGTCCAGGAAGCGGTCGTGTTCTTCCTGGTGGCGACGATCCTCGCGCTCAAGAGCCGGCGCGCGAACCAGCTCTTGTTCGATCAGGCCGAGCTCGCCGCCGAGCGCGCCAATCTCTCGCGCTACTTCCCGCCGACGCTGGTCGATGAGCTGGCGCAGAAGGCCAAGCCGTTCGGCGACGTGCGTTCGCAGGAGATCGCCGTCTTGTTCGCCGACATCGTCGGCTTCACCCGCTTCGCCGAAAGCCATCCGCCAGCCGAGGTGGTGGGCGTGCTCAGGCGCTACCACGCGCTCCTCGAGCACGCCGTCTTCGCCAACCACGGCACCCTCGACAAGTTTCTGGGCGATGGCGTGATGACGACGTTCGGGACGCCGACGCCGACCGCGAACGATGCCGCGAACGCGGTGCAGTGCGGGCTCGACATTCTGCGCGCGGTCGATGCCTGGAACGCCGAGCGCCAAGCGGCCGGCCAGCCGCCGATCCGGGTTTCGATCGGGCTCCACTACGGGCCGGCGATCCTGGGCGACATCGGCTCCGAGCGCCGGCTCGAATTCGCGACGCTCGGCGACACCGTCAACGTCGCGAGTCGGCTCGAGGGCAAGACCCGCGCGCTCGATTGCCGGTTGCTCGCGAGCGAAGCACTGATCGGGCGCCTGGGCGAGGGGCGCGCGCGCCTGACGGCGACGATGAAGCCGAGCCCCGGCTTGCGGCTCCGCGGCCGCGCCCTGCCGCTCGACGCGTGGGCGGTTTGAGTTCGGTCGGCTCGCTCTGCTCGCACCCCCCCTCCTGCGACGCAGTTGCATGCAGGGGGAGGGGGTTTCCGCCCAACGCAGAAATGTGGGAATCGAATAGTTGCGACGTAGGGGGAAGTTGGGGAGGGTGAATCGCCTCAGCGATCGACCTCGTCCATGAACGCCTCGGGGTAGCGCTCGCCGGCGGCGACTCCGGGCGGGTTGAGCGCGTCGATCTCTTGAATATCCGCGGCCGATAGCTGGACGTCGACCCCGCCCAAGTTCTCCTCGACGTAGCGAACGCGATCGGCGCCCTGGATCGGCACAACGATCTTCTGCTTGGCGAAGATCCAGGCGAGCGCCAGTTGCGGCAGCGTGCACCGCTTCCGCTCCGCGTCGCCGTGGCTTGACGATCGGTCCGACGAAGCACGCGTTGTTGCCGCCGCCATAGACGTCGGCGGTGTCGAACAGGGTGACGACGCGCGAGCCGCTACCACCGCTCCCAGTGCACGACCTCGGCGAGTGGGCGGCGCTCGGCCGGCTTGAAATCGGTGCCGATCGTATAGGCGACCGGCACGAGTCCGACCTGCATGACGCCCGGAGGGATTCCGAGCAGCGCCGCCGCCGCGTCGGCGCAGCGGAGGTGCAGCGTCGTCAGCACCGAGCCGAAGCCGCGGGCGCGGAGCGCCAACTGGAAACTCCACACCGCCGGAAAGATCGACCCCATCAACGACGGCCAGGCGAAGCCGGCGGTCGGTGCCGGCGGCAGCTCGGCGCGAACACACGGGATGACGTGGACCGGCACGTCTTGCAAACGCTCGGCGAGGTAGCGGGCCGAATCGAACACGCGGTGGTCCTGCGCGTTCCCCCCGGCTGCGACCTCGCGGGCGCGGTCGTCGAGATAGCTGCCGGCGCCCTGGCGATAGATGTCGGCGAGGGCGGCGCGCGTCGCCGGCTCGCTCACCACGATCCAGCGCCAGCCCTGGCGGTTGCCGCCGCTCGGCGCCTGGAGCGCGATCTCGAGACATTCGCGCACGACCGCGGGCGGCACCGGGCGGGTCAGGTCGAGGCGCTTCCTGACCGAACGCGTGGTCGTCAGCAGCCGATCGGTGATGGCGAGGTCGAACACCGTCATCGCGTGGGCCCTCCGCGGCCGTTCCTGCTCAGGTCGCATGCGCCCGGCAACGCCGAGCGTCAGCGCCGCCGCGCCTTGCGCTTGGCGTAGCGGGCATCACGCGCCGCCTTCTGCTCCGCCTTGAGCGCGAGCGCCTTGGCCGCCGCCTCGATCCGCAACGCCTCGGTGCGGGCGGCTTGTTCGGCTTGTGCCGCGGCGTCCGCCGCTGCCTGCTCGGCCGCCCGGCGAGCGGCCTCGGCCTCGCGCGCGGCGGCCTCGGCGGCGCGTGCCGCCTCGCGCTCGACGGTCCGCGCTTCGCGGGCAACCGCGATCGCCGCGCGGGCTGCGCGTTGCTCGACGACGATCGGGTCGTCGGCGGCCGGCCGCGCCGCGAATTTCGCGAGCGCCGCCTGCTTGGCCGCCGCGGCGGCGGAGAGACGGTCGTTCCAGTCGGTGCCGCCGGGAGCACCTCGGGCGGAGCGATGCGGCGAGCGGGCGATTGGACGGGCCTCTCGGTTGTCGGGCGGCGGTTCGAATCGAACGCGCCTGATTTCAAGACTATCACGAAACAGCGGGCTCGACCTCGCGGCCGATCAAGCCACGACCGAGAACAGGGCTCCGTCCACGCTCTTGAGCGGCGGCGTCACCGCTTCGCTCAAGTTGGCTTGCGCCAGATAGGTCCCGCGGATCGTCGCATCGGTCAGATTCGAGCCGCTCAAGTCGGCGGCCTTGAGCGTGGTCCGGCGGAACAGCGCGACCGACAAGTCGCGGCGCGCGAAGTCGGTGGCCGAGAGATCCTGGTCCTCGATCACCAGCCGCTTGCCTTCGAGCGGATCGTGCGCGCCGCCTACCACCCGGTCGACTATCCGCCCGGGCTCGAGCCGGGGCTCGACGAGACGCTGTTCTACGACCCGACCGGCCGCAACACGCCCTCGGCGATGCACCTCTGCACCGTGGTGGTCGACCCGGAAACCGGGCGCGTCGGTTTACGCGACTATTGGACGGTCGATGACGTCGGCCGCGTCATCAATCCGTTGGTGGT
>VGEO01000003.1 GCA_016869275.1 Alphaproteobacteria bacterium
CCGGCGGCGGCATCGGTTCCGCGCGCACCGGCGGCTCAAACCCCGCGCGCGTCGATCGTCCCCGCGCCGGTGCGCCGGCCAGTACCGGCGGCAAAACCGACAGCACCGTCGGTTCCGGCGCGGCCCGGTCGTGTTCTCGCCGCGCCCGCGACCCGCAAGCGCGCGGTCGAGCTCGGCATCGATCTCGGAACCATCGCCGGCACCGGTCCGCGCGGGCGCGTTACCAGCGACGATGTCGAGCGCGCTGCGAAGAAGCCCGCGGCCCCGGCGCGCGCTCCGTCGCGTGTGGCACCGGCCGCCGCGAGCATCCCGACCGCCGCCTCGGCCCGACCGGCGGCCCGGGCGAAGATCGTCGTACCGCCGGCTGATCGCCGCGATGAGGTACGGCCGCTCCGCGGTCTCCGTCGCCGCATCGCCCAGGCGATGAACGACAGCCTCACCGTCCCTCACATTTGGGACTGGTACACGGCCGACGCCTCGAAGCTCGTGGCCGCGCGTGCGAGCTTGAAGGACGAGTTCGCCAAGGACGGGGTCAAGCTCACTTACCTGCCGTTCTTCATCAAGGCGGTGGTGGCGGCGCTCAAGAAATTTCCCTCGTTCAACGCCACCCTCGACATGGCGAAAGAAGAGATCGTCCACCGCAGCCGCTACAACATCGGCCTCGCCATGGCGACCGACGATGGCCTGATCGTTCCGGTCATCCACGACGCCGACATGAAGTCGCTGTTCGACCTGGCGGTCGAGATCGCCGAACTCGCCCAACTCACCCGCTCCCGCAAGATCTCGCCCGACCGCCTAGCCGACGGCACCTTCAACATCACCAACTTCGGGAGCTACGGCGCCCGCATGGGAACGCCGATCATCAAGCCGCCGCAGGTCGCGATTTCGGGCTTCGGCGCGATCCACGACGATGTCATCGCCGTCGACGGCCAGCCGGCGGTGAGGCCGGTGCTGCCGATCATCACCTCGACCGATCATCGCGTGAACGACGGCGAGCATCTGGGGACGTTCGTGCTCACGCTCGCCGGCTTGTTGGGCGATCCGATCCGGCTGCTGGGCCGGCTTTAGGCGGCCCCCATGGTCATCGGCCAGATCGCCGAGCAGGCCGACCTCGTCGTCGTCGGCGGCGGTCCCGGCGGTTACATTGCGGCGCTGCGCGCGGCGCAACTCGGCCGCAAAGTGACGCTGGTCGAGCGCGAGGGCGAGGACGGCGTCGGCGGCGTCTGCCTGAACGTCGGCTGCATTCCGTCCAAAGCCATCATCGAAGCCGCCGACCAAGCGCACCGGATCGGCGAAGCCGCCACACTCGGCATCAAGGCGTCCTGCCAGGGCGTCGACATGGCGGCGCTGCAGCGTTGGAAGCGCGACGTCGTCAAGGGCTTGACCAACGGCGTGCGCGGGCTCTTGAAACAGGCCGGTGTCCGCGTGATGAAGGGCGAGTTCCGCTTTACCCGCCCGGACGAAGGCGCGGTCGCGATCACCGGCATGCCGGCCAATTTCGTCAAGTTCAACGATATGATCCTGGCGACCGGGTCGCGGCCGGCGGCGCTCACCGGGTTCAAGGTCGACCAGACCACGATCCTCGACTCGACCGGCGCGCTGGCGCTCGAGACGTTACCGGCCGCGGTCGCGATCGTCGGTGGCGGGTACATCGGCCTCGAAATCGGGATCGCGCTCGCCAAGCTCGGGAGCCGGGTCACGATCGTCGAAGCGCTGGCCGGGATCCTCCCGACCATGGACCGCCGCCTGGTGCGGCCGGTCGAAAAGCGGCTGGCCGAGCTCCAGGTCGAAGTGATCGCCAACGCCAAGGCCAAGAGCTTCGACAAGGGAACGCTGGTCGTCGATGCCCCGGGCGGCGAGAAGCTGGTCGCGGTCGAAAAGGTGATCGTCGCGATCGGCCGCCGCCCCAACAGCGACGATCTGAGCCTCGAGCGCGCCGGGGTCAAGGCCGACAACCGCGGGCTCTTGCCGGTCGCGCCCGACCGCCGCTTGACGCCGCATTTGGCGGCGGTCGGCGACATCACCACCGGGCCCGCGCTAGCGCACAAGGCGTCGGCCGAAGGCATCGTCGCCGCCGAAGCGCTCTCGGGCAAGAAAGTCGCATTCCAGCCGCAGGCGATCCCGGCCGTCGTCTTTTCCGATCCCGAGATCGCCACCGCCGGCATGACCGCTGACGAGGCGAAAGCCGCTGGGATCGAGACCGCGGTCGCGACCTTTCCCTTGGCTGCCTCGGGCCGCGCCAAGACGCTCAATCAGACCGAGGGCTTCCTCCAGATCGTCGCCGACCGCGACCGTAAGAACATCGTCGGCGTCCACATCGCCGCGCCGCACGCCTCGGACCTGATCGCCGAGGGCGTGCTCGCGATCGAGATGGGCGCGACGGTCGAGGACCTCTCCCTCACCATTCACCCGCACCCGACGCTCTCCGAGCTCTACCTCGAAGCCGCCCATGTCGGCGCCGGCCAACCGATCCACATCGGCGGGCGGGCGAAAGGCACCTAGCCTAAGTCTCTATGGCTCGCGCGCGAGCGCGGCGCGGATGAGCGGGCGGACGATGGCGATGGCATCGTCGGCCGCCATGCCCGGCACTAGCGCCGGGTCGAAATGCGCCCGGATCATGATCGCATCGGTGGCGCTGATCTTGGGGTGGAAATAGCGGTACGAGAACAGCGACGGCCGCGGCGGCAGGTTGGAATCGTTGAAGAGCCCGGTCACCAGCTGCGTCACTTCTTCGACGATGCAGGCTTCGATCTCGATCGGCGCCAACGCGAGGTTGACGACGGCGTGGCCGCCGATCACCTCGTCGCGATCGTTGACGACGGCGAGCCCGAAGCAGGCGCTCCGCCGCGCCTCGATCGAGCGCTTGAGCGCGCCGCCCGTGCGCGCCGCGGCGAAGGCGAAATATTCATCGGCCGACAACATGCGGAGTGGAGATTGCCGCCGGTTTCGACGATCGCGATCTCGAGGCCGGTGAGGCCGCTGAGTTCGACGCCGAGCGCCTCGGCGCGCCCGCGGTAGCTGGTATCGCCGTGAACGCGGATGCGGACCGCTCCGACCCACTTCTGGACCGGCCGCGGATCGGGGTCGTATTCGGCCCCGAACGCGATGACGCGGTATTTGCGAATGAGCGCTTCGGCGCGGGCGTCGGCGTCTTCTTGCCCGCCGACCGGCGGGGCGGCGAGCGCGATGAGAACCGCCGCGAGTGCGGCTGCGACGAGCGAACGCATGCCTGACGCTATCACGCCGGCGCCAACCGCCGGCGTCACGTTCGAGCGATAGCAGTGGGTTAGCCGACGGTCCGCCTGAGTTTGGCCGCGAGTTCGTCGGGTTTGAGGCCGGGTTTCAGCACCTCGGCGAACTTGCCGTCCGGATCCATCACGTAAAGGAAGCCGGCGTGCTCGATCATGAACTCGCCGTCCTTGTTGCGCTCGCCCTTGGCCGCATAGGCGCGATAGACCTTCTTGATCGCTTCGATCTGCGCCGCGGTGCCGGTCAGGCCGATGAAGCGCGGATGGAAATTGGCGAGATACGCCTTCATCGCCGCCGGCGTGTCGCGTTCATCGTCGACGGTGACGAACAAAGGCTGGATTTTTTCGAGCGTCGGCTTCGGCAGACTGTCGAGCGCCGCGGTGACGGTCTGAAGCTCGGTCGGACACACGTCGGGGCAATTGGTGAAGCCGAAAAACACCACCATGTATCGGCCGCGATAGTCGGCATCGGTCACCGCCCGGCCGTCGTGATCGACCATCGCGAACGGGCCGCCGACCTTGGTCGCGGCGAAGTCCTCGAGGATGCGGACGCCGCGCTCCGGCCCGAACGCGGCGACGATCAACGCCGCCCCGCCGACCACGACGATCAGCGCATAGAGAAAGACGCGCACCCACACCAGCATGACACCCGCCCGAACCGTTGTGCCATGAATATAAGGGGGGCGAGATTGAAAAAAAAGGACGTGCGCCCTACCCTTGCCGCATGAACGATCGGTCGGCCGCCGCCGCCCAGCGGTTCAACCGCCTCGCGGCTTACATTTTTCTCGGCGCGCTCGCGCTCGCGCTCGCCGCGTTCCCGTTCGTGCGCGATATCGCGCTGTTCGAGCAGGTCTATACCTGGATCTGCGCGCCGTTCCTCTAAAAAGGCCGCGAAGCCCCTTTTTCGCGCCCGGGCCGGCGGCTAAAGTCCGCCCCATCCCAGAGGGAGGAACAAGATGGCCGCCGATAAGCGCGGGGCCGCGGACGCCCCGCGCGAGACCTTTCCCGATATCCGCGAGGCGGTGCGCCGGCTGTGCGCCGGATTCCCGGGCGAATACTGGCGCAAGGCCGACCGCGAGCGCGCCTATCCCAAGGAGTTCGTCGACGCGCTCACCCAGTCGGGTTTCTTGGCGGCGCTGATCCCGGAAAGTTTCGGCGGCAGCGGCCTCGGCATTCGCCAGGCCGCGGCGATCATGGAGGAAATCCACAAGAGCGGCTGCAACGGCGGCGCCTGCCACGCCCAGATGTACACGATGGGCACCATCCTCCGGCACGGCAATGCGGCGCAGAAGCAGGCGTATCTGCCGAAGATCGCGTCGGGTGCGCTCAGGCTCCAGGCGTTCGGCGTGACCGAGCCCACCAGCGGCACCGATACGCTCAGCTTGCGCACGACAGCGGTCCGCGACGGCGACCACTATGTCGTCAACGGCCAGAAAGTGTGGACGTCGCGCGCCGAGCACTCCGACCTGATGCTGCTCCTGGCGCGCACCACGCCCAAGGACCGGGTCAAGAAGCGGACCGAGGGGCTCTCGGTCTTCATCGTCGACATGCGCGAGGCGCTCGGCCGCGGCCTCGCCATCAAGCCGATCCGCGCCATGATCAACCACGCGACCACCGAAGTGTTCTTCGACAACCTCCGCGTTCCGGCTGCCAATCTGATCGGCGAGGAGAACAAAGGGCTTTACTACATTTTGGATGGCATGAACGTCGAACGCATCCTGATCGCCGCCGAGTGCATCGGCGATGCGCGTTGGTTCATCGCCAAGGCCTCGGCCTACGCCAAGGACCGGGTCGTGTTCGGGCGGCCGATCGGCCAGAACCAGGGCATCCAGTTTCCGATCGCCAAGGCCTACGCCGCCTCGGAAGCGGCAGCGCTGATGGTGGAGCGGGCCGCGACGCTGTTCGACGCCGGCGAGCCGTGCGGAGCCGAGGCCAACATGGCGAAGCTGCTCGCCGCCGATGCGTCGTGGCAGGCGGCCGACATGTGCCTGCAAACCCACGGCGGCTTTGGCTTCGCCGAGGAGTACGACGTCGAGCGCAAGTTCCGCGAGACCCGGCTATACCAGGTCGCGCCGATCTCGACCAACCTGATCCTGTCCTACATCGCCGAGCACGTGCTCGGCCTGCCGCGTTCTTATTGAGGGTCGCGTACGGAGGTCCTGCCTATGTCCGGTGCTCTCGACGGCGTGCTGGTGCTCGCGCTCGAACAAGCGGTGGCGGCGCCGTTCTGCACCGCCAAGCTCGCCGATGCCGGCGCACGCGTCATCAAGATCGAGCGCGCCGAGGGCGACTTCGCCCGCTATTACGACACGTTGGCGGCGGGCGGGTGCACGTTCTTCGTGTGGCTGAACCGCGGCAAGGAATCGCTGGTCCTCGACATCAAGAACAAAGAGGATGCCGAACTCCTGCGCCGGATTGCGCTCAAAGCCGACATCTTCATCCAGAATCTACTGCCCGGCGCCGCCGAGCGCGCCGGCGTCGGCTCGCGCCAGCTCCGCCAACTCAACCCGCGCCTCATCACCTGCGACATCACCGGCTACGGCGAGGAAGGCCCCTACCGCGAGATGAAGGCCTACGACCTTTTGGTCCAGGCCGAATCCGGAATCGCCGCGATCAGCGGCGGGCCCGAAGCGGCGGGGAGGACCGGGGTCTCGGTCTGCGACCTCACCACCGGCGCCAATTGTTACGCGGCGATCCTCGAGGCCGTGATCCGTCGCGACCGCACCGGCCAAGGCAGCGCCCTTTCGCTGTCGCTGTTCGACTCGATGGCCGACCTGATGACGCCGCAGCTCCTGCAGACCGAGGCCGGCAAGGAGCCGCCGCGGATCGGTTTTAGCCACACCTCGATCGCCCCCTATGGCGCCTATCGCACCAGCGACGGCCCGATCGTGATCGCGGTTCAGAACCCGCGCGAATGGGCGGCGTTCTGCGCGACCGTGCTCGAGAAGCCCGAGGTCGAGAAAAACCCGAAGCTCGCGACCAACATCCTTCGGTGCGAGAACCGGTCCGACCTCAATGCCGCGATCGATGGCGTATTCGCCCGGCTCACGCGCACCGAGGTCGCCAAGCGGATGACCGCGGCCGGCCTCGCGTTCGGCAATTTGAACAGTTGCCGCGATGTGCTGAAACACCCGCAGTGGCGGCGTCTGCCGGTGGGAACGCCCGGCGGCGAGGTCATGGTGTCGGCACCACCGCATCGGATCGCCGGGCGGCCGCACACACTGGGCCGGGTGCCGGCGATCGGCGAGCATTCGGGGGCACTCCGACGCGAGTTTGCGGCGTGACCAGGGCGCGAGCCGGCGCCGTGAGCGAGGACGACCTCGAGACGCTCCGCGCCTGGGTCGGGCGCACGGTCGAGGCCGAGGATATCGTCACGCCGAACCCGCTGGCGCGCGCCGCGGCTACGTTGGACCGCGACGACCCGCCGCCCCGGCCCGGCGATCCGGTGCCGCCGGCCTGGCACTGGTTCTTCTTCCTGCCGACCGAGCGTCAGGCCGACCTCGGCGCCGACGGCCATGCGCGCCGCGGCGATTTCCTGCCGCCGGTGCCGCTCGCGACCCGGCTGTGGGCGGGCGGACGGATGCGTTTCGAACGACCGCTTCGCGTCGGTCAGGCGATCCGGCGCCGCTCCGAGGTGATCCGGGTCGACCCCAAGACCGGCCGCTCCGGCCGGCTCGTGTTCGTGACCGTCCGCCATACGGTGAGCGGCCCGGACGGCGTCGCGACCACCGAGGAGCACGACATCGTCTATCGCGATCCGCCGCGGCCGGGCGCCAAAAGCCCGGACCCGCAGCCGGCGGCAACGCAGTCATCGTGGCGGCGCTCGATCCGCGCCGACGCGACACTGCTGTTTCGGTTTTCGGCGCTCACGTTCAACGGCTACCGGCTGCACTACGACCACCGCTATTGCGACGAGCACGGCTATCCGGGCCTCGTGGTGCACGGGCCGCTCACGGTGATCCTCCTCTTGGACCTCGTCCGCCGCGAGCGGCCCGAACTCGTGTTGAAGTCGCTCGACTATCGGATGCTGCGGGCGCTCTACGACACCCAGCCGTTTACGCTCGCCGGCAAGCACGGGAGCGGACACTCGCTGGAATTGTGGGCGGCCGACGATCACGGCGCACTCGCGACCTTGGCCAGCGCGACCTACGCCTGAGCCGTACGCCTACGCTTTGATGTCCTCGAGGAACCAGGCATCGGGAAGCTCGGTGCCGATGCCGCGGGCTTTGGCGTTCCGATAGATGAGCCCGCCAGCGGCGGCGAACTGCAGGCCCTGGTTGCCGTGGTTGTAGTAGAAGGTGATCTCGTCGGCGCGGGTGCGGCCGGGCACGCGCTCGGTCGCGAGGTCGACGAACTCGGGGTAGGCGGCGGTGTCGAGCCGCTGGGCGCCGCCCGCCGGCAGCCGCGCCATCTCGGCCTCGGTGCCGCCGACATAGGCCGCGTAGGAAAGGCCCAAGTCCGAGCGGTTGCGCGCCGTCTCGCGCGCCGGCGCGATCGTCGCCACGCCCTGGCGGATCTTGACGTCGAAACGGGCTTCGGCGGCGCGGCTGATCTCCTGGGTGCCAACGCAGGTGACATGGGTCCCCGGTTCGAGCCAGTCCGCCTCGAACACCGGCGTCATCGCGTTGGTGCAAGTGGCGAGGATGTCGACCCCAGCGACCGCTTCGCGTGCCGTTGCGACCGCGACGACATCGATCCCGAGCTTGGCGCGAAGTTCGGCCGTTGCCGCTTCGCGGTTGGCGGCGGTCGGGCTGTAGATCTTGGCGCGTTCGATCGGGCGGATCGCGCAGAACGCTTCGAGGCAGGTCCGTGTCATGCCGCCGGCGCCGATCAGGCCGACGGTCTTGGCATCGATCCGCGCCAAGTACTTGGCGCCCAAGCCTGCCGAGGCGCCGACCCGGACATGCTGGATGTGGCCATCGTTCAGGATCGCCAGCGGCGCGCCGGTGTCGGTCGAAAACAGGAGCACCAAGCCCAGATACGTGCCGGGCTCGATGCAATGCTGCTCTTCGCGGATGGTGCCGTCGGGGCGGCGCTCCCATGCCGCGATCTCCGAGATGATACGGAGCGCGCAGATGCCATCGTGGGCGCCCTCCATCGAGCCGAACCGGAAGTAACCGTCGGGGCGGGCCGCCGGGAACAGGAGGTCGGTTTTCGGCCGGATGATCGAGCGCCCGGTGGCGAGCCCGAGGAACGCTTTTTCGAGGACCCCGATGCAGTCCGGGACCGCGATCAGCCCCGCCTGCATCGCGTTGTCGATCAGGAGCATGGCGGGCTCAGGCCGGGAAGCCCTTGGCCTTGGCGCCCATGCCGTCGAAGAGGCCGAGCATGCGCTCGCGCCACGCATGGACCGGGTCGGCAGGATCGAGGAGCTTGAACGGGCTCGTGCACCGCGCCCACATGAAGCCGCCGATCACGATGTAGTCGGCGTAGGCGGGCTTCGGTCCGCAGATGAACGGTTGCTCGGCGACGACGCTCCGGACCGATTCAAGCGCCGCGCGGAAGCCGGCGAGCCGCTCCTCGCGGCCCTTTTGCACTTCGGCCAGCGCCTTACCGAACCGCTGCTCGCGCGTCTTCTGGAAATAGGGTTTGTCCTCGGGGCAAAGCCCTTGGAAAACGTCGGCGATAATGAGCGAACCCAAGTTCGGATTCTGGACCTTGTCGCCCCACATGTTGATGAAGCGTGCCATCGAGCGGCCGACTTCGCCGCCGAACAGCGACGGCCGGTCGGGGTAGGTGTCTTCGAGATAGCCGGCGATGGTCCAGGAATCGAACACGACGCGCTCGCCGTCCTGGATGACTGGGACCTTGTCCTGGCCGCTGAAGGCGATCTTGTCCTTTTCGGTGAACTTGACCGGCACGAAGGTGGCGGCGAGCCCCTTGTGCGCGAGGGCGAAGCGCGTGCGCCAGCAATAAGGACTGATGCGCCGGTCGTCGGCCGCCTGCAACTCGTAAAGCGTGATCGCCATGGTGGTCGGGGTCCTCCTTTGAGGGAACGTTCGACCTTAACGCTTCCCGCGCCGTTCGCACCGGCCAAAAAAAACGACGCCGGCTCATGCGGGGGGAGCGGAGCCGGCGTCAGGAGGAAGATCGGGCGGGTTCGGCTGCGTTCGGGAATGCGGCGGGGGGATACCCTTCCCTCGGCAACCGAACCCTTTGGGCCCGTGCGTGATATGTAGGTCGCGTTTGCGGCATTTTCGAGGCGGCTTTCAGGTCATTGTGGGGCATCGTTTTTTCGCCCCTGGCGTTGCCGCGCAGGCTAGCCGCGCTTGGCCCTGCGGCGTCGCCGCGCTTGATGGCCCCTGCGGCTTCGCCGCGCTTGGATATGGAAGGATGAATCCCGATGTCGAGCCGCACCCTGAACCTCCCGGAAGCGCTCTCCAACTATGTCCGCGACGTCGCCGTCCGCGAGCCCGAGATCCTCGCCAAGCTCCGGGCCGAGACCCAGAACGTCCAGTATTCGATGATGCAGATCACGCCCGAGCAGGGCGCTCTGATGCGGCTGTTGATCGAGTTGACCGGGGCCCGGCGCACGCTCGAGGTCGGGGTCTATACCGGTTATAGCGCGCTCGCGGTCGCGCTCGCACTCCCGCCCGAGGGGCGGATCATCGCATGCGACGTCAACGAGGAATGGACCGGGATCGCGCGGCGCTATTGGCGCGAAGCTGGGGTCGAGGCCAAGATCGATCTCCGCCTCGGCCCTGCGGTCGCGACCTTGGACCGCCTGTTGGCGACCGGCGAGGCCGGGCGCTTCGACTTCGCGTTCATCGACGCCGACAAGCCCAACTACGAGCGCTACTACGAACGCTGCCTCGAACTGGTGCGACCGGGCGGCTTGATCGCCATCGACAACGTTTTGTGGGGCGGGAGCGTCGCCGACCCCGCCGATGCGAGCGCGATGACCGAGGCGATCCGGGCGCTCAACCGCAAGCTGCGCGACGACGATCGCATCTCGCTCGCCCTGGTCCCGATTGGCGACGGCCTGACGCTCGCCCGCAAGCGCGAGTCCGTTGCAGCCGCCCGAACGCCCGTAATAAGATCGTCGCAATAGGGAGGGCCCACCAGCCGTGAGCGGGAGAATATCCGCACCGGAGGTTGCTTGAGCGGAGTAGTCAATTTCGACCGCTCCCGCTCCGGGCTACCCGGAGTCCAACTCCGTAAGTCGCAGCGCTACGGCGGCCATAGCCCGGCCGGGTTCTTCGACCGCGCCGAGCTGAACGCGATGCTGGCGCTCTATAGCAGGATGGTGATGGCCGGGGTGTGGCGCGACTATTCGATCGAGACGACGAATTTTGGCGCCGAGTTCGGTGTCTACCGCTCGAGCTTCGAGCGCCCGGTCTATCGCCTGGTCAAGCTCGGCAAGCGGGCGCGCGAGGGCGGGTTCGCCGTGATCGAGCAGGGTCGCGTCGTCAAACGCGCCGCGGTCTTGATCGACCTTCTGCATTGGCTCGAACAGGCGCAAGCCAAGGCGCCCCGGCTGTTCGTGGTCGGCGCCTGAGCGGCGCGTCGCCGTTCCTCTTCGCTTCAAAAAAAACGCCCGGCGTTGCCGCCGGGCGTTTCGGTTCTTAACGTTTTGGGCGGTTTACTTCCGTTCGCCCAAGAGCTGCAGCAGCATGATGAACAGGTTGATGAAGTCCAAATAGAGCTGCAGCGCGCCGAAGATCGCCTTCTTGCCGGCAGTCTCGGTGTCATCCTGCGCCGAATACTCCTCCTTGATCCGCTGCGTATCCCAGGCGGTCAGGCCGACGAACACGATCACGCCGATCACCGAGATCGCGAACTGGAGCGCGCTCGAGGCGATGAAGATGTTGACGAGGCCGGCGATCAGGATGCCGATCAGGCCCATGATCAGGAACGACCCGAACTTCGACAGGTCGGTCTTGGTGGTGTAGCCGTAGAGGCTCATCGCGCCGAAGGTGCCGGCGGTGATGAAGAACACGCGGGTGATCGACAGCCCGGTGTAAAGCGCGAAGATCGAGGCGAGCGACAGCCCGAACAACGCCGCGAAGCCCCAGAACCAGGCTTGCGCGGCCGCGGCGCTCATCCGATGCAGCCGGGCCGACAGGAAGAACACGATGCCGATCGGCGCCAGCATCACCACCCATTTGAGCGGCGTGCCGAAAATGACGTTGAATACCGACGGGGTGTAAGCCACCGCCGCGGCGATCAGGCCGGTCAGGAACAGGCCCGACGCCATGTAGTTGTAGACCTGGAGCATGTAGCTCCGCAGGCCCGCATCGACGCGGACGGCCTCGGCCGTCCGCGCATCAATTCGTGTTGCTCTCAGTTCCTCAGCCATGTGTTTGCTCGCAATCCCCAGACATTGTTGGCCGGCTCAACGTCCGGCGGTCGCCCCCATATATTGCGCAAACCTCGCCTTTTTCAAGCCGATTCGACGCCCGCCCCGCGGCCGCGGACCCCGGCGCTATGTCCCTATGACCATAGGGATTATTGGGCGCGGAGCACCCGGGCCGGTTTCTGACCGAGCGCCCACCAAGTGCCCAAGAAACCCAAGAGCGCGGTCAAGGCGATCCCGCCGATCGCGGTCACGGTCGCGGCAGCCGGCGCGAACGCCCAGTCCGAGCGCATGACCTCGGTCACGACGACGTAGGCGGCGACCGTACCGATCACGACCGCGATCGCTGCCGTGACGACCCCGAGCAATACGAACTCGAGCAGGTAACCGACGACGAGATTGGAACGGGTCGCGCCCAGCACCTTGAGGACCACCGAATCGTAAACCCGGCGGCGATGCCCGGCGGCGACCGCGCCGGCCAGCACCAGGACCCCGGCCGCGACCGCGAGCGAGGCGGCGCCACGGACGCCGGCCGCGACCTCTTCGAGGAAGCCCGCGATCCGTTCGGAGATGTCGCGGACCTTGATCGGCGAGATGTTGGGAAACTTCTCGGTAATGGCGCGGAACAAGGGCTCCTCGGCTGCCGGCGTCGCGCGCGCGGTCGCCAAGTGCGTATGCGGCGCGGCATCGAGCGTGCCAGGCGCGAACACGGTCACGAAGTTGATGCCGAGGTCCATCCAATCGATGCGGCGGAGGTTGACGACCTCGGCCGTGATCTCGCGGCCCAGGACGCTGTAGGTCATGGTGCCGCCGATCCCGATGCCCAAGCCGCGGGCGATATCGGCGTCGATCGAGATGATCGGCGGGCCGCGGTAGTCAGGCGCCCACCACGCGCCGGCGACCAATTGGGTGCGCTTGGGCATGACGGTAGCGTAGGTGAGGCCGAGTTCGTTCCGCGTCACCCACTGCGCCTCGGGCGCGACCTTGACCTCCTCGACCGGGGTCTCGTTGACCCGCGTCAGGCGCCCGCGCAGCATTGGTACCCGCTCGACCGCCCCGG
This sequence comes from Alphaproteobacteria bacterium, assembly GCA_016869275.1. Lineage (GTDB taxonomy): Bacteria > Pseudomonadota > Alphaproteobacteria > SHVV01 > SHVV01 > SHVV01. The sequence goes on from VGEO01000003.1 coordinate 12,605, forward strand.
TACCGGGCACGGCGGCGACCGCGGCCTCGAAGGCGGCGCCCTGATCGGGCTGGATGTCGATGAAGAAAAACGCCGGCGCGTCCTGCGGCACCCGCTCGGCGACCTGGCGCGCGAGGTTGACCTGGATCAGCGCGACCGCGATCAACACGGTGAGCCCGGCGCCCAGCGACACGATCACGGCGGCGGAGGGCGAACCGGGGCGGCTCAAATTGGCCATTGCCAGCCGCAAGAGCGGCCGGCTCGGCCGCGGCATCCGCGCGACCAGGGCGACGACGCCCGCCGCGAGCACCCGGAACGCCAACAGCGCGCCGACCGCACCCAGCACGAACCATTTGGCGAGATAGGGCTGGCCGACGCCGAATACCGCCAGCAGCACGAGCGCCGCCGCCGCGCCGGCGATCGCGATCAGGTAGGGGAGCCGCGGCCAGCGCCGCGCCGGCTCGACCAGATGCCGGAACAAACCGGCGACCGGAACTTCGCGCGCGAGCGCGAGCGGCCATAGCGCGAACACGAACGCGATCAGCCAACCGAACGCGGCGGCGAGCGCCGCCGGCTTCCAGTAGAAGCCGATCTCGGCCGGGACCGGCAGCCGATCGCCGATCGCGGCGTTGGCGAGCCACGGCGCGGTCGCGCCGAGCGCGATCCCGATCGCGATCCCAAGCGTCGCCAGGATGAAGACTTGCACGAAGTAGATGCGAACCACGGTCGCGCCCGACGCGCCGACGCACTTCAGGATCGCAATCGTCGCGGTCTTGCCGGCCAGGTAGTTGGCGACCGCGTTGCCGACGCCGATGCCGCCGACCAGTAGCGCGGTGACGCCGACCAGGGTGAGGAACACGGCGAAGCGGTCGACGAAGCGGGCGACGCCGGGCTGCGCCTGCGAGGTATCGCGGAACTGCCAGGTTTGGGTCGGATACGCCGCTTTGAGCCGCTCGGCCACCCGGCGCGCGCTCTGCCCTTCCGCGAGTTTGACGCGATATTTGTAGCGGACCAGGCTGCCTTCGCGAATCAGCCCCGCGGCATCGAGCGTCGCATCGGCGACCAGGAGCCGCGGTCCGAACGTGAACGCGGTCGCGACCCGATCCGGCTCGCGGACGATGGCGGCGCGGATGACGATCTCGATGTCGCCGACCTTGACGACATCGCCGATCGCCAGATCGAGGCGCGCCAGGAGCGATTCTTCGACCGCGGCGCCGTAGCGCGGGCCCGCCGGCGCGAGCGCTTCGGCCAACGGCTGCCGCGGCTCGAGCGTCACCTCGCCGAAAAGCGGATAGGCCGGCGAAATCGCCTTGAGCTCGACCAGCGTCCGCCGGCCCGATTTTTCCGCCGCCGCCAGGGCGCGGAGCTCGCGCACCATCGCAACCGCTTCGGCATCGCGGCCGATGTCGGCCACGATCGCCGGATCGAGCGCGTAGGAAGAAACCGCGATGTCCATGTCGCCGCCGAGCAGGACTTGCGCCTTGCCGCGCAAGCTCTCGGCGATCGCCGCGGCGAGCGTGCCGACGCCCGATACGGCGGCGACGCCCAACGCCAGACAGGCGAGAAAAATGCGAAAGCCCTTGAGCCCGCCGCGCAGCTCGCGGAGCGCAAAGCGGCCCGCGAGCGCCCAGGCGCCGACCGAGAACGCGCTTTCAGCCATGACCTTGCGCTCGCGCCGGGTCGGCGTGGGCGCGCACCGGGTCGGCGGCAACGGCGCCGAATACGCGGCCGTCGTCCATCCGCAGCACGCGGCCGCAGCGCTGGGCCAGGCTGGTATCGTGGGTGACGAGGAGCAGCGTGGTACCGCGGTCGGCGCGAATGCGGAACATAAGGTCGACGATCGCGTGCCCGGTCGCGGAATCGAGATTGCCGGTCGGCTCGTCGGCGAGCACGAGCTTGGGCTCGCCGGCAAACGCGCGGGCGAGCGCCACGCGCTGCTGCTCGCCGCCCGAGAGCTGCGCCGGGTAATGGGTCAGGCGATGGCCGAGGCCGACCTCGACCAGCCGTTCGCGCGCGCGGGCAAAGGCGTCGCGCGCGCCGCCGAGCTCGAGCGGAATAGCGACGTTCTCGAGCGCGTTCATGGTCGGCACGAGGTGAAAGGACTGGAACACGATGCCGAGGTGGTGGCGGCGAAACACGGCGAGGGCGTCCTCGTCCATCGCGCCCAGGTTGTGGCCGGCGATCACGATGCGGCCCTTGGCGGCGCGCTCGAGGCCGGCGACGACCGAGAGCAGGGTCGACTTGCCCGAGCCGGACGGACCGACCAGACCGACCGCTTCGCCGGCGGCGAGCGTCAACGAGGCGCCGCGGAGGATGTTGACGGCGCCGGCCGAGCTTTCCAGAGTCACATGCACGTCGCTCACCGCGACGAGGGGGCCGTCCGCATTGGCGTGGGATGCAGTCATGAACCGTACCGGGGCATTCCCATCATATAGGCGAGCCGGCGCTCTTTTTACACGGCGGCACCGGGTTTTGGCCGTTGTTTTTGCGCTGTTCGCCGTCCTGCTGTTCGATTCGGGCCGCGCCCACGCGATCGTGATCGTAGCTTTGGGCGACAGCCTGACCGCCGGGTACGGCCTGCCGCCCGCCGACGCCTTCCCGGTTCAGCTCGAAAAAGCGCTCAAAGCGCGCGGGATCGCCGCCCGCATCGTCAATGCCGGCGTCTCCGGCGATACCACCGCCGGCGGGCGTGCCCGGCTCGAATGGGTGCTCGCCGACAAGCCCGACCTCGTCATCGTCGAGCTCGGCGGCAACGATGCGCTGCGCGGGATCGACCCCCAGCTCACCCACGACAATCTCGATGCCATCCTCGCCCGCCTCAAAGAGCGCGGCATCGCGACGCTGCTCGCCGGCATGCGCGCGCCGCCCAATTACGGCGCCGACTACGTGGTCGCGTTCGATGCGATTTTTCCGAAACTCGCGGCCAAGCACGGTGTCGCGCTGTTCCCGTTCTTTCTCGACGGCGTCGCCGCCAAGCCCGAGCTCAACCAGAACGACGGCATCCATCCCAACCGCGCCGGGGTCGCCTTGATCGTCGAGCGGATCGTGCCGGCGATCCTGCCGTTGGTGACGCGTTAGCCCAATGCACCGCCTGTTCGTCGCGATCGATCTCCCCGACGCGGCCAAGACCCGCCTCGCCGGTCTGTGTTCGGGAATCCGCGGCGCGCGCTGGGTCGAACCCGAGCAGATGCATTTGACGCTCCGCTTCATCGGCGAGGTCGACGGCCCGCTGTTCGACGACATTCGGCTGGCGCTCGGCCGCATCGAAAGCGAGAGCTTCGCGCTGACGCTGGACGGCCTCGGGGTGTTTCCGATGCGCGGCCCGCCGCACACGCTCTGGGTCGGGATCGCGCCCAATCCGGCGCTCATGCGCCTCCAGGCCAAGGTCGAGGCCGCGCTGGTCGCGCTCGGGCTCGAGCCGGAGCGGCGGAACTACCATCCGCACGTCACGCTGGCGCGGCTCAAGGGCGCGCGCGCCTACCAGGTGAGCGAGTACGTGAGCTACCAGGGCCCATTTCGCGCCCTGCCGTTCCCGGTCGCGACGTTCCAACTTTACCAGAGCTTCCTCGGGAACGGCGGCGCCCTGCACCGGGTCGAGATGATCTACCCGCTCGCGGCGCCGGCGCGGGCCGTAACGGCGTCATGACCTTCCGCTCGATCGTCGTCTTGACCGGCGCCGGGATTTCGGCAGAGTCGGGCTTGGGCACGTTTCGCGACGCCGACGGGCTGTGGACCAAGTACGACTTGGCCGAAGTCGCGACGCCCGAGGGCTTCGCCCGTAACCCGGCCTTCGTCCATGAATTCTACAACGCCCGCCGGCGCAACCTGTTGGGCGCCGCGCCCGATGCCGCGCACGCCGCGCTCGCGCACCTCGAAGCCCAAGGGCGGGCACGCGTCACCATCGTTACCCAGAACGTCGATTCGCTCCACGAACGCGCCGGATCGCGGAGCGTCATCCACATGCACGGCGAGCTCTTGAAGGTGCGCTGCCATGCCGCCGAGCACGTGCTCGATTGGCCGGGCGATTTGTCGGTCGAAACCCGCTGTCCGCGCTGCGGCGATGCGGCGGTCGGGCCGGCCGGCAGGCTCGGCTATCTCCGCCCGCACGTCGTCTGGTTCGGCGAAATGCCGTTCGCGATGGAACGGATCGGCGCGTTGTTGGGCGAATGCGACTTGTTCGTCGCGATCGGCACCTCGGGGAACGTCTACCCGGCGGCCGGGTTCGTCGATAAGGTGCGCGGGATCGGCGCGGCGCACACGGTCGAACTCAACCTCGAGCCTTCGGACGGCGCCAGCCGCTTCGCCGAGGCGATCTACGGACCGGCGACCCGGGTCGTGCCGGCGTTCGTCGAGCGATTGCTGCAGGACGGCGCTAGCACCCGCCCCATCGAGGAGGCGGGGACGGCTAACGGCGCGCCAGATGGTACGCCCGCGAATTCGATCTTCGGAAAATCTACTCTCTAGGCGCCCGCGGCGGCATCGTCGGCTTCGGCTTCGATCGCCTCCATGTCGGCGTCGGAGAGACCGAAGTGGTGGCCGATCTCGTGGATCAGGACGTGGCGCACGACCGCGTCGAGCGTATCGGACCCCTCGCACCAGTAGTCGAGGATCGGGCGGCGATAGAGTAGGATCATGTCGACGTCGTGGGCGACGTCGCCCATGCCTTTGTGGCCGAGGTCGATGCCGCGGTAGAGCCCGAGAATGTCGAACGGGCTCTCGATCTCCATTTCGCGCATCGTCTCGTCGTCCGGAAACTCCTCGATCCGGATCGCGACGTTATCAACCAAGTCGCGCAGCCGCTTGGGGATCGCGCCCATCGCCCGATCGGCGAGCCGTTCGAAATCGGCGAGCGTCGGCGGCGCGCGGTCCCAGTCCGCTCGATCGTTCATGCGCCGGCCCCGTTGCCGCTTGCCGGTACGCCCCAAACCGGGCGAGGCTCGCGCTCCGTCGCCCCTAAGGAGGTAGCCATGGCCCGACCGCAAAAGCTCGCCCCCGCCGCGCGCACCCGCGCGCTCCGTACCCTCAAAGGCTGGAAATCGGTGGCCGGCCGCGATGCGATCGCCAAGACCTTCAAGTTCGACACCTTCAATGCCGCGTTCGGATTCATGAGCCGCGCAGCGCTCATCGCCGAAAAGATGGATCACCACCCCGAGTGGTTCAACGTCTACAACCGGGTCGAGGTCACGCTCGCGACCCACGACGCCGGCGGCGTTACCGAACTCGACGTCGAGCTCGCGCGGGCGATGAACGCGATTGCCCGCGCCTAGATCAGCGCGGCGCCATCCGGATCGCGGCGTCGAGCCGGATCACCTCGCCGTTCAGCATCTGGTTCTCGAGGATATGGACTACGAGCGCCGCGTATTCGGCGGGATCGCCCAGGCGGTTCGGGAACGGCACGCTCGCGGCCAGCGACTGCTGCGCTTTCTCGGGCAAGGTGCGCAGCAACGGCGTCAGGAAGATGCCTGGCGCGATGGTCATGACGCGGATGCCGAAGCTCGCGAACTCGCGCGCCAAGGGCAGCGTCAGGCTGACGATACCGCCTTTGGACGCGGCGTAGGCGACCTGCCCGATCTGGCCGTCATAGGCGGCGACCGACGCGGTGTTGACGATGACGGCGCGCTCGCCGCCGGCGAGCGGCTCGAGCGTTTGCATGCGCGCGGCGGCCAAGCGGACGAGGTTGAAGGTGCCGATCAGATTGATGTTGATCACCTTGGCGAACGCAGCGAGCGGCAGCGGGCCGTCCTTGCCGACCGCCTTGCCGGGCGTGCCGACGCCGGCGCAGTTGACGAGGATGCGGGCCGGTCCGTGCGCCGCTTCGGCCGCGGCGACCGCGGCTTCGGCGGCGGCGGCGTCGGATACGTCGCAAATCACGGCACGGGCACCGGTCTCGGCCGCGTAACGCTCGGCGTTGGCGCGGTCGAAATCGAGGATCGCGACCTTGGCGCCCTCGCCGATCAGCGCCTTGACCGTTGCCGCACCGAGCCCCGAGGCACCGCCGGTAACGAGTGCCGCTACGCCGTTGATGTTCATCGTTCCACCCCCGCCAATAACGCCGTTGTCTTAGCAGAGCGCCGCCCCACATAAAACCGATGACCGCCGAACGAGACCCCGATCCCGGCAAACTCGCCCGCGACCGTGCGACGGTACGGCGCGGCTTTTGGCCCAAGGCCAAGCGCACGCTCGGGCAGGTGCCGTTCCTCGATCAGGCACTGGCGGCTTATTACTGCGCGGTCGATCGGCGGACGCCGGCCTACGTCAAAGCGATCCTCTTGGGTGCGATCGCCTATTTCGTGATGCCGGCCGACGTCATTCCCGACTTCATCGCCGGGCTCGGCTACACCGACGATGCAAGCGTGCTGGTAGCGGCGATTACCGCCGTGAAGCGGCACCTGACGACGGACCACCGCGCCCGCGCCGCGCAGGCGCTCGAACGGCTGCGCGCCGAGTAATGCCTCAGGTGACTTTGGTGGTCGTGGCCGCGTCGCGGTCGCGCTTGCGGATCTGCGCCTCGCGGCGCGCGATATAGAAGGACGAGAGGAAAATGATGCCGCCGCCGACCCAGGTCCAAAGGTCGGGCACCTCGCCGAACAGCAAGAACGCGAGCAGCGCGACGAACGGGAGCCGCGTGAAATCGTAAGGCAGCACCGCGGTGGTGTCGCCGAGGGCGAAGGCGCGCACGGTGAGCCAGTTGGCGGCGGTCGCCGCGAAGCCCATGCCGGCGAGCCACAGCCACTCTGTCGGCGTCGGCCAGGTCCACACGAACAGGGCGGGGATCAAGGCGAGCGGCGTGAGAAACAAGAGATTGATCGCGACCACGCGGTTGGTCGCCTCGGTCCGCGACAGCATCTTGACCAGCACCGTCGCCAATGCGCCGGCGAGCGCCGAGGCGACCGCGGTGATCTCGCCAATGCCGATCGAACTAACCCCCGGCCGCAACACCAGGAGCGCGCCGCCGAACCCGATCAGGGTCGCGGTCCAGCGCCGCAATCGTACGACTTCGCGCAGGAACACGATCGCGGCAACGGTCGCGAAGATCGGGGTCATGAACGAAAGCGCGGTCGCCTCGGCCAGCGGAATCTTGGTGATGGCGTAGAACCACGTCAGCATCGAGGTGAGCCCCACCACCACGCGCCAAAAATAGAGCCGCGCCGCTTCGCCCAGGCGATCGAGCACGCCGGCCCGGAACATGAACGGCGCGATCGCGACCAGCCCGAAAAAGGTGCGGAAGAACACGATCTCGAACGGGTGAAGGTTGGCGCTCAAGTCGCGGACGACGATGGTGATGGCGCCCCATATCACGCACGCGCCGACCATCGCCGCCGCTGCCCGGGTCGGTGCCGGAAGTGCGCCTAGGCGCGCGCGCCAGTGCATCGGATGGAACGCGGTCGCAACGGTCGGGGACATCCGTCGTACTTGGACCCACGGGCGCGCCTCGACCAGCGCCACGGCGATGCCCCTGCCTTGCGAAAAACGCAGGCCCGGGGCACTTTTACGCGCGCGACTGGAATCATGGGAACCGGAGTCGGCCGAGGGGGAATCGATGCCGTCGATGCGATCGGGGCGGGTAGCGCGGTGAATTCTATTCCAAAACCGCTATGGACGCCTTCGCCCGAGCGTGTCGCAAACGCCAATCTGACGCGGTTCATGGCCGAGGTCCGGCGCGACTTCGGCGCCGATGTCGCCGACTACGAAAGCCTCTACCGCTGGTCGCTCGCCGCGCCGGATGCGTTCTGGCGCGCGCTGTGGTCGTTCGGCGGGATCATCGCCGAGACGCAAGGGACGGTGGTGGTGCGCGACGTCGACAAGCTGCCTGGCGCGACCTGGTTTCCTGAAGCCAAGCTCAACTTCGCCGAGAATCTGCTGCGCCGGCGCGATCGGACGCCGGCGCTCGTCTTTCGCGGCGAGAACGGCGCAACCCGGACGGTGAGCCACGGCGACCTCTACGACGCGGTTTCGCGGCTGGCGCTGGCGCTGCTCGCCGACGGCGTCGCGCCCGGCGATCGCGTGGTCGGATTTCTCCCCAATATCCCCGAGGCCGCGATCGCCATGCTCGCCTCGCTCTCGATCGGCGCGGTGTGGTCGTCGTGCTCGCCCGATTTCGGGATCCGCGGCGTGATCGACCGCTTCGGCCAGATCGCACCCAAGGTGCTGTTCGTCGCCGACGGCTATTTCTACAACGGCAAGATCCTCGATTCGCTCGAACGTGTGCGCGGCGTCGCCGCCGAGCTCGGCGGGCTCACGCGGCTGGTCGTGGTGCCGTTCGTCGCGGAGCGGCCGTCACTCGCCGGCTTGCCGGCGGGAACGACGCGATGGGACGATTATACGACCCCGTTCCGCGCGCAACCGATCGCGTTCCGGCGCCTGCCGTTCAACCACCCGATCTACATCCTCTATTCGTCGGGAACGACCGGCGTCCCTAAGTGCATCGTCCACGGCGCCGGCGGCACCTTGCTCCAGCACTTGAAGGAACATCTTCTCCACGCCGACGTGAAGCCGGGCGATCGGCTGTTCTACTTCACGACCTGCGGTTGGATGATGTGGAACTGGCTGATGTCGGGGCTGGCGTCGGAAGCGACGCTCATGCTTTACGATGGTTCTCCCTTTCACCCCGATGGCAATGTTCTGTTCGACTTTGCCGCCGCCGAGCGCATCAATGTGTTCGGGACCTCGGCCAAGTTCATCGACGCTTGCGCCAAGGCCGATCTTTCGCCCAAGGACCGTTACGACCTCGGCGCGCTCGAGACGGTGCTCTCGACCGGCTCGCCGCTCCGGCCCGAGGGCTTCGACTGGGTCTATGCCCGCGTCAAGCCAAACGTCTGCCTGTCCTCGATCTCGGGCGGCACCGACCTGATCGCGTGTTTCGCTGCCGGCAATCCGATCGGCCCGGTGTGGCGGGGCGAGATTCAGGTGCGCGCCCTCGGCATGAAGGTCGAAGTGTTCGACGAGCAGGGCCGGCCGCTCGTCGGCGAGAAGGGCGAGCTCGTCTGCACCCAGGCCTTTCCATCGATGCCGGTGATGTTCTGGAACGACCCCGACGGCGCCAAGTATCGCGCCGCGTACTTCGAGACCTACCCCAACGTCTGGCGACACGGCGACTGGGTCGCGCTCACCGAACATCGGGGATTGATCATCTACGGCCGCTCCGATGCCGTGCTCAACCCCGGCGGCGTGCGCATCGGCACCGCCGAGATTTACCGCGAGGTCGAACAGATCGACGACGTGCTCGAAGCGCTGGTGATCGGCCAGGACTGGGACGGCGACGTCCGCATCGTCCTGTTCGTCAAGCTGCGGCCTGGCCGCCCCCTCGACGACGCCCTCGTTACGCGTATTAAAAAACAGATCCGCGACAACGCAACGCCCCGCCACGTCCCGGCCAAGATCCTGGCTGTCGCCGACATCCCGCGCACCATCAGCGGCAAGATCGTCGAGCTCGCGGTCCGCAACGTCGTCCACGGCCGCCCGGTCAAGAACGTCGACGCCTTGGCCAACCCGGAAGCGCTCGAATATTTCAAGAATCGCCCTGAGCTTACAATCTAAGATTGTAAGTTAACGTTAATGATCTCTCTAAAGTCGTTGACGGCACCACGGTTGAGGGAACTCCCGGAGAGCGGAGCGCAATCGTCCGGAGCGCGTCTTGTCCGAATCGCTCGCTATTCTAAGAAAAAGCCTTGAACTCGTTGAGTTAACGCACAAAGTTTCGAATCAATAAAAACGTTCAGGGACGAAACCATGGCTGCCGGCCGCGCCCTCGCGACCAACGACCGACCGATGCCGCTTCCGAACCGCCGCCACGCGCGCGCGGTCAAGCGCAACGGCCACGGCATCGCCGTGCCGGTGGCATTCGCGGCCAACGATGTCGAACGGGTCGAGGCACGCTTCGAAGCGCTGGGCCGACGCAGCCCGTGGCGCTCTTACGGTACCTGGCAGGACGGCCACCCGGCGCGGCTTGTCGTCTATCGCTTCGGCAAGGCGGCATCGCGCATGATGGTGACGCGCTTCTCGGACGGCACCTTCGACGTCAACGACGGCGAGGGCCGAGCGGTGCTGCGGCGCGCCGCGATGCCCGAGGTCCTCGAGCGGATCGTCCGCGAGTAACCGGCCCGGACCGCGCCGAAAAGCCGGTCGTTTTCAAGAATTTGCCTCACAAAGGCTCACGTTCGGGTGAGCACACGGCCGCGTGCGTTGTGTGTGACCGAGCCGCCTCCGATGTCCAGACGTGGGAGCGAGAGGGATAAAGGGGGAAACACATGTCCGGTCTCGCGATGGCAACCAAGCCGACGCCGACCCTCGCGCAAGCGGCGCGCGCGGGCTTCACGATCGACGAAATCGATGAAATCGAGAGCCACCTCGCGACCTTCTCCGAAGGGCGCTGGCGCTATTTCGCGACCTGGCAGTCGCGACCCGAGCAGCTGGTCGTCTATCACGTCGGGATCGGCAGCGCGTGCGTAACCCTCGCCCGCCACGGCGACGGCACCTACGACGTCATCAGTGAGGACGGCCGCGTCGTCCGCTCGTCCGCGAATCTCGGCGACGCGCTCGACAGCGTGCTCGACAGTTAGCCCGCGTTTTCGGCGTGGAGCGCACCGCCGCGGTGAAGGCGGCGCGCGATGTCCGCGGTCTGATGCTGTGCCCGCTGGGTCGGCGCGTGCGCGGCGATATAGCGCGCCACCGCGACCAACACATGATGCCCTTCCGCGGCCCCGTTCCACCCCTCGAACTCGCGCACGCCGGCCTCGAACATCTGGAACGCATGGAACCCCGCATCCTCGCGGAGCAGCGCGTGCCCGAGCGCGGCGACGATGCCGCGCGGCGCGTGCCCGAGCGCGAGATAGCGGGCGACGATCGCCGCGGCGCGATCGACCTGGCTCTGGCGATCCATGGCATCGAGCAGCGCCGCCGTGAGCGCCGCGCCATCGGACGGCAGCCCGGCGAAGTCGTCGGCCCGCGACCCCGGCAGCCGCGCCGGCGGCACGTTGAGAAAGCGTTCGAGATAGATCGCCATCGCGCCATGATAGAGGCCGCGCAATAGCGCGAGGTCGCGCCCCGCGGCCGACCCCTCGCCATAGACGCGGCGGAGCGCGGCGTGCAGCGCGTGCGCGTAGGTGAAGGCGTGATGCGCGGTCTCCCAATCGCCGTGCTCGTTGGCGGTCCCGAACTGGGCGACGCGGAGCGCCGCGGCGTAGGCGAGGGTGCGGCCGAGCGTAGCCGGGGTGGCGCCCGCGCCGAGCGCACGATCGAGCGCGGCGACGATCGCGGCCGGATCGTCGCCCAGCAGCGCGCGGGCAAGCCCGGCGTGGTCGGACCACGACACGGTCGCGGCGCCGCCCTGCGCGACCGCGGCGTCGAGACCCTCGAACGCGCGGGCGAGCAGCGGTACCAGGTCGACCGGGTGGCGCCAGCTGTTCGATTCCTCTTCGCCGCGCGCGGCGACGAGGTCGCGCACGATCGTCGGCAGCACGATGTCGGCCAAGTCCCAGCCGACCAGGTCCAGGCACTCGGACGCTTTGTTGATGAAATCGAGCGTGTGCCCGCCATCGGCAAAGAAGCGATCGGTGGCGGCGGTCAAGACGAGATCGGCCAGGTCGCGCGGCGTCGCCCCGCCGGCGATCGCGGTCAAGAGCGTACGCTCGCCGCCGTTCCGATGGCGGACCAGCGTCCAGCGCCGGAGCCAGCGTTTGAGCGTCGCCGGTTCCTGCGCCGCGCCGTCCAAGGCTTGGCGTTCGCGCCGCGGCGCCTCGCCGGCGGCATCGTCGGCGATCCGCCGGATGCCGTGAAAAAGCGCGAGATAGCGATCCTCCGCCTCGAGCCACGGTAGGACGTTGGCAAGCGCCGTCAGCACCGTCATCCCGGTGCTCCAGCCGTCGCGGTTGCGGGCACCGAACACGATCGCGTCGTTGACCAACTCGCGCGGGTTGACGCCCTGATCGAGCAACGCGAGGACCGCTTTGGCCGCGACCAGCCCGAGGTTGTGGGCCATCGCTTCCTTCAAGCGCCCGCGCCAGTAATTGGCTTCGAACGGATAGCCGCAATCGGCGGCGACCCAGACCTCGCCATCGCAGACTTCGGCGCTGCCCACGGGAATGTCGTCCGCCCACAGATCGAAGGTGCCGCCGCTCGCCAAGTCGAAGCGGGCATGATGCCAGTGGCAGGTGAGAACCCCGTCCTCGACGCTGCCTTTGTGAAGGGGAAAGCCAAGATGCGGGCAGCGATTGTCGAGCGCATGCACGTGGCCGGCGTGGTAGACGACCAGGATCGGGCAGCGCCGGCCCGGCACCACCATCGTGCCCTTGGCCTTGAGCTCGTCGAGCGTACCGACGCGAACGTAAGCGCCGGCACCGTGACCGGAACGCGCCTCGGCCGCGCCTGACATGCGGTCCCTCGTCGTTGTGCGCGGCGCGATCATAAGTCGCTTTGCCGCCGGCCGCGAGTCGCGCCCCGATACTACGTCGTCAACACGATCTTCCCGGTCGATTTGCGCCCGAGCAGGGTCGCAAGCGCGATGCGCGCGTCGGCCAGCGGGTACGTGAACGAGACATGGCTCGTGAGCTTGCCGGCTTCGAACCACGCCAGCAGCTCGCGGTACGAGTCCGCGAACACCGCGGGCTTGTGCGTGCGATAGGTGCTCCACGCGAAGCCAAGCACCGCGATGTTCTTGACCAGGACGATGTTGGTCGGCGCCTGCGCGATGCGGCCGCTCGCGAAACCGATCACGAGGATCCGCCCTTCCCAGGCGATGCAGCGGAGGCCGGTATCGAACGCATCGCCCCCGACCGGATCGTAGATGACATCCGCGCCGCGGCCTCCGGTCAGCGACTTGACCCGCTCGCGCATGTCTTCGGCGGCGTAATCGATCAGGTCGTCGGCGCCGTGATCCTTGGCGATCGCAAGCTTGTCGGCGCCGCGCGCCGCCGCGATGACGCGGGCGCCCATGAGCTTGCCGGTCTCGACCGCGGTGACGCCGACGCCGCCCCCCGCCCCCAGCACCAGGAGCGTTTCGCCCGCTTTCAGCGCAGCCCGGTACTTGAGGGCGAGGTGCGACGTTCCGTAGGTGACCGGAAACCCGGCGCCCTGAACGTAACTCATGCGCGCGGGCATGCGCATCGCCCACGCCGCTTTGGTGACGACCGCTTCGGCGTAGCCGCCGGTCCCGGTGGTCGCGAACACCCGATCTCCGGGCTTGAACGCGGCGACGCCGGGACCGCACGCCTCGACGTCGCCGGCGACTTCCATGCCGGGCACGAACGGCGGCGTCGCCTTGTGTTGGTAGGTGCCGGCGATTTGCAGCGAATCGGGGAAATTGATCCCGGCGGCGCGGGTCCTGATCCTGATTTCGCCCGGGCCCGGCTCGGGGATGACGATATCCCGGAGTTCGAGCGTGTCGAGGCCGCCGAGCTTGGTGCAAACGATCGCTTTAACCACGTGGTTCTCCTAGGACGATGACAAGGCGACGCGCGCGACGATGGTGCCGGTTTCGACGCCGCGCCAATTCCTGAGCAGCGGGTCGAGATAGGGGCCGAGGGCGACCTTGGCGGCGGCGTCGAAAGCGCCCAGCCGGTCGAGCAGGACCGCCAACGCGGTGTCGCGCGCGCGTGCCGCTCCGTCATCGACCTTGAGCGCGAGCCCAAGCCCGCGGGCCGGCCACGCCGCTGCCATCACGCCTTCGGCGCCGCTCTTGATCAGGACCGCGCCGCCGGTCGCAGCCATCGCATCGGTCGCGAACCGGCCCTGGCCCGCCACCATCGCCGGATGCGCCGTCATGGCCGCGCCGACCCGGCGCGCCGCGGCTGCCCGCGCTGGCGGCAGCCGGTCGGGCGAACCGAACCGTGCCAGCAGAAGCGCCAGCGTCGCGAGCGGCATCGCGATCGTCGGGATCGAGCAGCCATCGATCGCGGTCGGCGCGACGCCGAGATCGCAGTCGCCGACCTCGCTCAATATTCGGCGCATATAGAGCTGGACCGGGTGATCCGGACGCTCGTAGCCGGCGAGCGATTGGCCCCAGTGGCGCACGGTCGTGAGGATCGCGAGGTGGTTGCCCGAGCAGTTGTTGTGAAGCGCGCTCGGCGCCTCGCCGCCGCGCACCAGCGCATGCACTGCCGCCTCGGAAAACGGCGGGTGGGCGCCGCACGCGAGCGCCGCCGGGTCGAGCGCGAGCCGCGCGAGCCAGCGGCGGGCGGTCTCGACATGAATGGCTTCACCGGCATGCGAGCCGCTCGCAAGCGCAAGCTCCGGGGCGGTCAGCGCGAAGGCGTCGGCGGCGCCGCTTTCGACCGTGGCCAACGCCTGCAGGGGCTTCACCGCCGAGCGCAGGTAAATGGCCCGTTCGGGATCGCCGAAGGCATGAACGATCGCGCCGTCGGCGTCGACGACGACGCCCGCGACGCGATGAATGCTTTCGACCAGCGTACCGCGGCGGACCTCGACCTCGATCGGCGGGGCCGCGCGCCGGTTGCGATTGGTCCTCATGCCCAAGCCCGCTAAGCTCGACCCGCCATGACGTTGCCCGCGACCGCCGGAAGCGCCGCCGCTCCGCCCCGCCTGCGCGGGTATTTCGGGATCGGGGTCGAACGCGTGTCGAAGCCGATGAACGTCGGCAACCTGTTCCGCACCGCGCACGCCTTCGGCGCCAGTTTCGTCTTCACCATCGCCGCCGCGTACTCCGTCAGGGCGGCGAGGTCCGATACCTCGCTCGCGCCGAAGCACCTGCCGTTTTACCGGTTCGATTCGGTCGAGTCGATGCAGCTCCCGGCCGGCTGCCAGCTGGTCGGAATCGAGATAACCGAGGACGCGGTTGCGCTCCCGACGTTCCACCATCCGCTCTCGGCCGCTTACGTCCTCGGACCCGAGCGCGGCTCGCTCTCGCCGGCGCTGCTCGCGCGCTGCACGCGCGTGGTGCGGATTCCGACCGCCTTCAGCTTGAACGTCGCCACCGCCGGCGCGGTCGTGCTTTACGATCGCCTGCTGACGATGGGGCGCTTCGGCGAGCGGCCGCTGGGCTCGCAAGGCGAGACCGCAGCGCCGCCCGCGCACGTACACGGCCGGCCGATCTCGCGCCGCAAGCGGACCGGGGCTCCCTAATCACAAGCCCTATGGAATTCGAGCGCGCCGCACGCTACTTGTAGTGCCATGCGGCTTGCTCTTGTCTTGGCGATGACGATCACGGCGGCGCTATCGGTGCCGGCCGGCGCGCAGGCGCCCAAGCAACTGAGCGCCCACAAGGACTGGACGACCTTTACCTATGCCGAAAAGGGCAAGAAAGTCTGCTACGCCGCCGCCAAGCCCGTGGACAGCGAACCCAAAGCCGTCAAACGCGGCGAGATTTTCTTCCTGGTGACGTTGCGGCCGGCCGAGAAGGTGGTCGACGAAGTGAGCATGGTCGCGGGCTATCCGTTCAAGGACCGGAGCGAGGTCGTGGTCGAGATCGACGGCAAGAAGTTCGACCTCTTCACCGATACTGAAACTGCGTGGGCACAGGCGGCGCAGACCGATAAGGCGATCGTCCAGGCGATGGTCAAGGGCAACGACCTCGTCGTCCGCGGCACCTCGGCCCGCGGCACCAAGACCGTCGATCGCTATTCGCTGCAGGGCTTCAAAGCCGCCCACGAAGCGATCCTCAAGGCTTGCGCCGGCTGAACCGACCGAGTCGCCGGGCCGGCCTCCGCGCACTATCTTCCCGTGATCGCCCCATGACCGACGCCACTAGCCCACGCCCAGCCCTGATCGGGCTCACGCGCGACGAACTCGCCCTGGCCCTCGGCACCATCGACGTGCCGGCCAAGGAAGCGCGCATGCGCGCGAACCAGCTCTGGCATTGGATCTATTATCGCGGCGCCACCCGGTTCGACGCGATGACCAGCATCTCGAAGCCGCTCCGCACCCGGCTCGAGGCGCATTTCATCGTCGGCCGGCCGGCGGTCGAGCGCCACTTGCTCTCGGTCGACGGTACCCACAAGTGGCTCTTGAAGTTCGACGACGGCCAGGAGGTCGAGAGCGTTCTGATCCCGGAGACGGACCGCGGCGCGCTCTGCCTGTCTTCGCAAGTCGGCTGCACGCTCACGTGCAAGTTCTGCCACACCGGGACCCAACGGCTGGTCCGTAATCTGACCGCAGCCGAAATCGTCGGCCAGATCTTGAACGCCCGCGACACCATCGGCGAGTGGCCGTCGCCCGCCGGCGGCCGCATCCTTTCGAACATCGTCGTCATGGGCATGGGCGAGCCGCTCTACAACTACGAGAACGTCGCCAAGGCGCTCGCGATCGCGATGGACAACGAGGGCATCGCGATTTCGCGCCGGCGCATCACGCTCTCGACCGCGGGCGTCGTCCCGATGATCGAGACGGTCGGGCGCGAACTCGCGGTCGGACTCGCGATCTCGCTGCACGCGGTCAGGGATGAGCTTCGCGACGTCCTGGTCCCGCTCAACAAGAAATACCCGATCGCCGCGCTCCTCGAGGCATGTCGGCGCTACCCCGGCAGCTCGAACGCCCGCCGCATCACCTTCGAGTACATCATGCTGAAGGATGTGAACGACTCGCCCGCCGATGCGCGCGAGCTGGTGCGGCTGATCGCCGGGATTCCGGCCAAGGTCAATCTGATCCCGTTCAACGCGTGGCCGGGTGCGCCATACGAATGCTCGACGCCGGCAGCGATGGCGGCGTTCGCCGACATTGTCAACCGCGCCGGCTATTCTTCGCCGATCCGGACCCCGCGCGGCCGCGACATCATGGCGGCGTGCGGCCAGCTCAAGTCCGAGAGCGTCAAGGCGCGGCGCCTGCTCGCCGCCGCAGCCCCGCCGATCCCCGCCGGGTGAAGCGCCCGCGCTCCGGCCGGGTGAGGCGTTCGCGCGCCGGCCGAGTGAAGCGCCCGCGCGCCACCGCAATGCCGACCGAGCACCGCCCGCGCGCGCCGGTCCTTCCCGACGTTCTCGGCCCCGGCCTCGCCGTCGTCTTCTGCGGCTCGGCGGTCGGGCTCAAGTCGGCCCAGGTCGGCGCCTACTACGCCGGGCCGGGCAACAGGTTCTGGCCGACTCTCGCCGCTGTCGGCCTGACGCCGAGGCGGCTCGCGCCCGAGGAATACGCCACGGTCCTCGACTACGGCATCGGCTTGACCGACCTGACCAAGACCGAGTTCGGCGCGGATGCGGCGCTCTCGGGCCGGGCCGACGATCCCGGCGCGCTCGCTCGCAAGATCGAGAACCACCGGCCGTGCGCACTCGCGTTTAATGGTAAGCGTGCCGCAGCCGTCTTCGTTCTGCGGCAGTTCGGTCGCTTGATTTCGACCTACGGTTGTCAACCGGAGCGGATCGGAACAACCGCGATTTTCGTCCTGCCCTCGACGTCCGGCGCGGCTGCGCGCTACTGGACCGTGCGTCCGTGGATCGAGTTAGCAGAGTTTTTATGCGCGCGGCGATAGAGACGGGAACGGAACGCGATGTCCCAGCACCAGAACGATGGTCGGCCCCCATCGGCAGGCGCCGCCACGGCCGAGCCCGCGGGATCGGCGCCGCTCGACGGCGCGCCCATCTCCTTCCTCGACATGGTGCTCGGTGGCGACTAGCTGCTCGCGCTTGTCGTCAGTTTGGTCGCGAGCGCTTTCTTCGTCGTACCGTTGTGGATCATCCTCAAACGCGCCGGCTTTTCGCCGTGGTTGTCGCTGCTGGCGCTGACCGGGATCGGCGGCTTGATCGTCGAGATCTTGCTCGCGGTCCTGGCATGGCCGGCGCTGGCGGTACAGCCGGCCAAACGGGCGCGGCGCGTGATCGGTTTGATGTTCCTTATTCCGATCTCGGTCGTGATCCCGCTGGTGCCGGTGCTGTTTTGGATGCCGGCGCGCATCCTTCGCAAGGCCGGCTATTCGGGGTGGTGGGTGATTACGCTCCTGATCCCGATCGTCGGCTTTTTCATGGTCTGGGTGTTCGCGTTCGTGCGGTGGCCCGCGCTAAGCGCTGCCGGCAGCTACCAGCCCGCGCGGCTGGCTACCGCGCCCGCTGCAACCGCATCCGAGACGCCGGCGCCAAAGCGTGTGCGCCGGCGAACGGGGGACGCCAACGCGGCGAAACCGGCCTATCGCTATGCCAAGGACGGGCCGGCGGCGCGGTTGGCGGCAGCGGTGTTCGGCGCCGGCGCGATCGTCGTACCGGAAAGCGGCGACATGAATCCGCGGCAGAAAGCCTGAGGCGGGGCCACCCCGCCACCGTCTGCCGCGTCAGCCGCGCGGCAGCGCGCGAACGATCTTGCGGTAGTCCGCCTCCGAAAAGGCCTTGAGCGTCGTCGTCCGGACGTTGCCCTTGGAGGCCAGCGTCAGGGCGAATTTGGCCGCCGCCTCGTCGTTGGGAAACTCAGCGATCGCGACGATGTCGTAGGCCCCCATCGTCAGAAAGAACTGCCGAAAGCGGCCGTTCAAGCGCCGCGCCAGCGCTTTGGCGGCGTTGAGCCGCTTGGGCGAGTCTTTGACGTTACGCGCGCCCTGCTCGGTATAGGTCGAGAGGATGATGTAGATCGCCATGAGATCCTCCTGTTTTGCGTCGGCCGGTGCCGACGCACCATCTTAGCCCGTCGCGGGTCCCGCCGGCCGACCGTGTCCGTGCCATTGCCGAGCGCCGGGCGATGCCTATACTGCCGCGCTTTCGCCAACCAACCGGCGGCCGGTCCATGAAAGACGACGTGAAAAAAGTCGTGCTCGCCTATTCCGGCGGGCTCGACACCTCGGTGATCCTGCGCTGGCTGCAGGAGACCTACCGTTGCGAGGTCGTAACCTTCACCGCCGATCTCGGCCAGGGCGAGGAACTCGAACCGGCGCGGGCCAAGGCCGAACGGATGGGGGCCAAGGAGATCTTCATCGAGGATCTGCGCGAGACCTTCGTCAAGGACTACGTGTTCCCGATGTTCCGGGCCAACGCGCTCTACGAAGGGCTCTATCTGCTCGGCACCTCGATCGCGCGGCCCTTGATCGCCAAGCGCCAGATCGAGATAGCGGCCAAGGTCGGGGCCGACGCGGTCGCCCACGGCGCCACCGGCAAAGGCAATGACCAAGTCCGGTTCGAGCTTTCCTACTATGCGCTCAATCCGCACATCCGGGTGATCGCACCGTGGCGCGAGTGGCAGCTCACCTCGCGCACCAAGCTGCTCGAATACGCCGAAATGCACCAGATTCCGATCGCCCGCGACAAGCGGGGCGAGCCGCCGTTCTCGGTCGACGCCAACCTCCTCCACACCTCGAGCGAGGGCAAAATCCTCGAGGACCCGTGGGTCGAGGCCGACCCGATCGTCTATTCGCGGACCCGCTCGCCTGAGGAAGCGCCCGACCAGCCGCATTATGTCGAGATCGAGTTCGAGCGCGGCGATGCGGTCGCAGTCGACGGCGTCAAACTGTCGCCGGCCGCGCTGCTCGCGCGGCTCAACGCGCTCGGTCGCGAGCACGGAATCGGGCGGCTCGATCTGGTGGAGAACCGCTTCGTCGGCATGAAGTCGCGCGGCGTCTACGAAACGCCGGGCGGCACCATCTTGCTCGCCGCCCACCGCGGCATCGAAAGCATTACCCTGGATCGCGGCGCCGCCCACTTGAAGGACGACGTCATGCCGCGCTACGCCGAGCTCATCTACTTCGGGTTCTGGTTCTCGCCCGAGCGCGACATGCTGCAGGCGCTGATCGACAAGAGCCAAGAGAGTGTCACCGGGACGGTGCGGCTCAAGCTCTACAAGGGGAGTGCATCGGTGGTTGGGCGCAAATCGCCGAACAGTCTCTATTCGCTCGCGCACGTCACGTTCGAAGAAGATTCGGTCTACGACCAGCGCGACGCGGCCGGCTTCATCAAGCTGAATGCGTTACGGCTTCGGCTGCTGCGGAGCCGGAAGCGCTAGGCACGGACGGTCCAGCCCGCCGGGCGACGACATCGCGGACCAAGCCGTAGACGTAGCCGGCACGAAGCCGCATTCGACCGTTCCGGCCGAGCGCGCCCCGTGGTGAAGGAGCGTGGTCTTCCCTACTCGATGACCGCCGGTCACGATCAATGGATGCCCGGGTTTAAGATTACTGATCCAATTCTAATCCCCTTTGCCGACAAGCTGCTTCGTAGGTGTTCTCCAGCAGGCAAGCGATGGTCATCGGCCCGACCCCGCCAGGGACGGGCGTGATCGCGCCGGCTACTTCGACCACTTCGGCGAACGCCACATCGCCGACGATGCGGTCCTTACCGTCTGAGCCGGTCACCCGGTTGATCCCGACATCGATCACGGTCGCCCCCGGGGCGACCCAATCGCCGCGCACAAATTCAGATCGCCCGATCGCGGCCACCACGATCTCGGCGCGCCGGCATTCCGCGGCGAGGTCGCGGGTCCGGGAGTGGGCGATCGTGACCGTGCAGTTCGCGCGGAGGAGAAGCTGCGCGGCCGGGCGCCCGACCAGGTTCGAGCGGCCGACGACCAGCGCGCGACGCCCGTCGAGCGTGCCGAGGGTCCGTTCGAGCAGGATGAGGCAGCCTCGCGGCGTGCACGGCACCAGCCCGTCGCGGCCGGCGGCGAGCCGGCCGATATTCTCGGGGTGGAGCCCATCGACGTCCTTGGCGGGGTCGAGCGCGTCGATCACGGCGTCGGCGGCGATCGTTTTGGGCAGCGGCAGCTGGACCAGAATGCCGTTGACGGCGGGGTCGCCGTTCATGACGCCGACCCGGGCCAGGAGATCGGCTTCCGACGCCGTTGCCGGCAACTTGACGTCGATCACCCGGATGCCGGCGGCGGCCGCGGCTGCGCCCTTGTTGCGTACGTAGATCGCGCTCGCCGGATCGTCGCCGACCAGGAACACCGCGAGCGTCGGGGTGAGCCCGTGGTCGGCCTTCAAGGCAGCGACCCGCTTGGCCAAGTCGGCCCGCCGCTCGGCCGCGACGGCCTTGCCGTCGATCACCGTGGCGCGGCGCGCGGAAACCGCCATCCTAAGGACCAGCGCCGTACCGGACGGCGAGCGCGGAACGCTCGCCCGCCATCGCCACCGTCCCCTCGATCGCGTCGCGCCCGGCCTTGGCCGTCACGCGCACCGCCACCTCGAGCCCGGTGGGGCCTAGCGCGAGGGGCGAGCGCGAGGGCACCGATCAACCGTAATAAGCGATCAGGCGTTTGATTAGATAGAGCCCGAGCAGGAGCGCGAGCGGCGCGAGATCGACGCCGCCCAAATTCGGGAGCGCGCGCCGGAGCGGACGCAGCGCCGGCTCGGTAATGCGGGCGAGAAAATCGCCGACCGTGAAGACGAACTGGTTGCGGCGGTTGACGACGTTGAAGGCAACCAGCCACGACAGGATCACGGCGATGATCAGCGCCCACATGTAGAGGTCGATGACGATGAACAGGACCTCGACGATCGGGTGCATGGGCGCGGTCGGCATCGATCAGAGTGGGAGCGGCGGCGATCCAGGCGAACACTATACATTCGTCGTTTCGACGCCAAGCCGAGGCGCGGCCGCGGCGCGTGCCGCCCTTGACCTTTCGGAAGCGCCCACCCATTATCCGCGCCGCCGTGGCGCTTTTCGGTCGCCGCGGCAGGTTTCGCGAACGTGGGGCAGTAGCTCAGTTGGGAGAGCGCGACGTTCGCAATGTCGAGGTCAGGGGTTCGATTCCCCTCTGCTCCACCAACTTTCCCGCCATCCGCCGAACGCGCCCGCGCGGATCGTTCCGCCGGCGGCCCGCTCACGGCTCGGTCCGGATCCACGCTTTGATCTTCTCGACCGTCTCGCGCTCGATGCCATTGTAGCCATGGTGCGCGCGCACCTCGCAGTCGTCGCCGACCGAGATGCCGCCGCGCATGGCAATCAAAGGCGTCTGGTACCTCTCGTGTGCCCGCTCAGCGCCCCAGAACGGTGTCACACGGCAGATGTCGTTGGCGTGGTGCACCAATAGGTTGCGGCTCTTCAGCCCGCGGGTGTCGAGGCCGGAGATCTCGCTGAAGGACGAGGTGTGGATGAAGCCGGCGACTCGGCCATCGATCGTGCGCGCGAGGCTCATCGTCGCGCGCGTGCTGGCGCTCGTCCCGACGATGTAGATCTTGACGCCAACGAAGCGGCGCTCGATGTCGGCAACGAGCGCGAGCATGCGTTCGGCGGCGCCGGTCGCGTCGGCCGCGATCGCGACGAAGTCGGAGTCGGCGAACAATCGGCGCGAGCGGATCAGGAAGTTGCCGCCAAAGCTGAACTTGAGCCTTCCGTCTTCGATTCGTGGTTCGAGGCGCCCGCTTCCGCCCGGCATCAAGACGACGGCGAAGCGTGGTGCCACGGGCGCATCGGTCACCATATAGGGGATCGTTTCGCCGTCGGGCAGGCGTGCGGTCGTCACGAGTTCGTCGGCCGCAATCGCCGGGCTCAGGCTCGCCGCCCATAGCGCGAGGACGGCGGTCACGCGGGCGAACGCGGTCATGGACGCGCGATCTCCCATTCTTTGAGCGGGAAAGGCGGCTTGTGGGCGGGGGGGGGATCAAGCAAGCGCCCGCCGCCGCAACGCCGGGCTCAACCAGTGGCGATGTACTGGCGCATCGCGTTGGCTTCGCTCTCGACCTCTTCGAGCCGGCACTTAACGACGTCGCCGATCGAGATCACGCCGCATAGACGCCCGCGGTCGATGACCGGGAGGTGCCGGATGCGCTTGGCCGTCATCGTCGACATCAGGTCGTTGACCGAATCGCCGACCGAGCAGGTAACCACGTTCCGGGTCATGACGTCGCTCACGTGACGCGTGAGCACGCTCGAGCCGTGCAGCGCGAGGTCGCGCACGATGTCGCGCTCCGATACGATCCCCAGCACGCGCGCGCCGTCGTCGGAAATAACGATCGAGCCGATGTTGCGTTCCTGCAACGTAGCGACGATGTCGGCGACGGTGGCCGTGGGCGGCGCGGTCAAGACCGAGTTGCCTTTGGCGGCGAGGATCGAAGCGACGTTCATGTCATCCCTCCTCTGGTCCGACGGGCGGTCCGGGGCCGCGCGGCGCGGGGGCCGATCCGCCACGATCAGGCTAAAGTCTACGCCCCGCTCGGACCGCGTGCCAGCGATCCGACCGCGCTCCGGGCCGCGCCTTGCGGGGTCTGGAAAGATGGGTTATCCCCAGGCCGGTTTCTAGCCCACCCGGCCGGCACCGTGCCCGATCCGATCCTGCTCGTCGTCCATAGCGAACGCTCCGATCCGGGGCGGGTCGCGCGCCAACTCCGGGCGATGGGATACCCGCTCGATTTGCGCCGCCCGAGCGGCGGCGATCCGCTGCCGCCGACGATGGATGGCCACGCCGGCGCGGTCGTGTTCGGCGGACCGATGAGTGCCAACGACGATGGCGCGCTCGATTATATTCGCCGCGAGCTCGACTGGATTCCGAGCGTGCTCGACTCCGGAAAGCCCTTCCTCGGCATTTGCCTCGGTGCCCAGATGCTGGCGCGCGTGCTCGGTGCCAAGGTCGAACCGCACCCCGAGCGCAAGGCCGAGATCGGCTACCACCCGGTGCGGCCGGCCCCGGCCGGCCGGCGCCTGTTCGACCGCGAGGCGCGCTTCTACCAGTGGCACATCGAAGGGTTCGGGATTCCGGCCGGCGCCGAGCTTCTGGCGACCGGCGACATGTTCGCGAACCAGGCGTTCCGCTACCGGGCCGCGTACGGCATCCAGTTCCATCCCGAGGTGACCGGCCGGATCATGGAGTTCTGGACCACCGTGGCGGCCCAGCGCCTCACGCTTCCCGGCGCCCAGGCCAAGGACGAGCAGCTTCGCCACCGACCGGCGAGCGAGCGCCACGTACGCGGCTGGCTCAGGCGGTTTCTCGACGTCTGGCTCGACCGCGGCTGAAGCGCCGGCGGCGCGCTCGTCGTGTCGCTTCGGTCGGCCGGCCGGGCCATGACGTCGAACAAGAAACCGCGCTTTTGTTTAGTGCTTCAAGGCCTCGCGGATCAGGACCTTGCCGACGGTCTCGTCGGTGATGCGCTGGAGCTGCGCTTTCAGGAGATCGACCTGAAGCTTGCCGCCCTTGATGGCCGCGTTACCGTTTCGCGTCAGATATTCGACGTAGTTCGACTGCAGCCGCGGGATCGCGGCGACGAGCTTGTCTTCGCGCTCGCCGCCGGTGGTCTCGAAGTCGAGCCCGATCACGAGCCGGGCGGTCACTTTGCGCTCGTCGAGCACGGTCACGGTGAACGGGTTGAGCTTGAGGAAGCCGACGTCGCCCGAACTCGCGCCCGAACGTTTGAAGGCGGGCGGCGCGTTGATCGCAGGCTTTTTCTGCTCGCCTTCCTTTTTAGCCGAAGCCCACGCCGGCGGGGGAACGGCGGCCAGTGCGACGATGATCGCCGCCGCCAGCGTCGGCACCGCCCCTCTGCGCCAAAGTCGGGTCACTGAATCTCGCTCCTCGCTAGGTCGCGCGCCGCTGTTCGACCAGGACGCCTTCGGCGGCCAGCGCCTCGATCTCGGCTCGAGAATAACCGGCTTCGGCCAGAATTTCGCGGCCCGAGCCCGAAAAGGCCGGCGGCAAACGCCGGAGCGAAGCCGGGGTCCGGCCGAGCTTGGCCGGGAACCCGGTGCCGCGATAACCGCCCTCTTCGATCACCATGGCCCGATGGCGCGTATGCGGATGCTCCAGGACCGCCGGCACGTCATTGATGGTAGCGGCCGGAACGCCGAATTCCAGCAGATCCATGTAGACGTTCTCGCCATCGGCGGCGGCAAACAGCGGGATCAGGACGGCTTCGAGCGCGACACGGTTGGCGACGCGGTCGGCGTTGTTGCGAAACCGCGGGTCCTCGCCGAGTTCGGGCCGACCGAGCTTGGCGCACAGGCGGCGGAACTGGCCGTTGTTGAGCGCGGCGAG
This sequence comes from Alphaproteobacteria bacterium, assembly GCA_016869275.1. Lineage (GTDB taxonomy): Bacteria > Pseudomonadota > Alphaproteobacteria > SHVV01 > SHVV01 > SHVV01. Next base: position 37,400 of record VGEO01000003.1, read on the forward strand.
GAAGATCGGCCGGGTGCGGGTCTCGTAGCGATCGTAAGGCGCCACGTTCGGATGCGAGTTGCCGGTGAGGGTCGGCGTCTTGCCGGTCATGAACCAGTTGGCGTTCTGCGGGTGCACCAGCGCGACGCCGTTGTCGTAGAGCGTGGTTTCGATGAATTGACCGCGGCCCGAGTTGGTGCGCTCGTGAATCGCCGCCATGATCGCGAACGCCGCCATGTAGCCAGTCGCCTGATCGACCACCGCCACGCCAATGCGGATCGCGCCCGACGCCGGGGTGCCGTTGACGCTCATGAGGCCCGAGAGCGCCTGGGCAACGCCGTCGTAGCCCGGCAGACCGCCGAGCGGGCCATCGGCGCCGAAGCCCGAGATGCGGCAATAGACCAGGCGGGGAAACTTCGGGGCGAGCACCTCGTGGTAGCCCAAGCCCCAGCGCTCCATGGTGCCGATCTTGAAGTTCTCGATGACGACATCGGCGTTCTCGAGCAGTTTGAGGACCACCGCGCGGCCGCGGGGCTGCGCGAGGTCGAGCCCGATCGAGCGCTTGTTGCGATTGACGCCGATGAAGTACGCAGCCACGCCGTCCCGGAACGGCGGCCCCCAGGTCCGGGTTTCGTCGCCCTGGGGCGGCTCGACCTTGATGATCTCGGCGCCGTGGTCGCCCAGGAGCTGGGTACAGAGCGGCCCGCCGAAGACCCGCGAGAGATCGACCACCTTGAGGCCGGCGAGCGCGCCGCCGCTTGTTTCCGCCATCGACTTCCTCCCGAGACACGGGACACACCCTAGCCACGGCTCGCCACGCTGGCAACGCGCCGAACCGGCTCGATCTCCCCCGACGCAGCAGAAACTGCGCGATCTCCCCGGATGCGGCGGGGACCGCTAGAGTGCAGCGATGGACTTCGGCGAGTCGGACGAGATCGCGGCGCTGCGCGCGAGCGTCTTGCGTCTGATCGAGCGCGAGATCGAGCCCGCGATCGGCGCGTTCGAGCGCGCCGGCGCGTTTCCGCGGCCGATCGTCGAAAAAATGGGCGCGGCCGGCTTGTTTGGCGCCGCGTTCCCGGAACGCTTGGGCGGCAGCGCGAGCGGGTTCGCCGCGGTCGCGGCGATTGCCGAAACGCTCTCCAGACGCCGGCCCGAGTTCGGCTACCTCATGAATATGCAGGCGATGACCTGCCCGTTCACGATCTTCAACTGGGGCACCGACGAACAGGCCGAACGGTTCGTGCCCAATGTGATCCAGGGCCGCCGGCTCGGCATGTTCGCGCTGACCGAACCGGGGGGCGGTTCCGACCCGGCCAGCGCGATGCAAACCCGCGCGCGGCGCGACGGCGAGGTCTATCGCTTAAGCGGGGCCAAGACCTTCATCACCATGGCCGACGTCGCCGATGTCGGGGTCGTCTTCGCCAAGACCGACCCGGACGCCGGGCATCGCGGCATCACCGCCTTCATCGTCGAGCCTCTCGGCCAACCCGGCTACCGCGCCGACCCGATCGCGATGCCGGGGCTGGCGCCGACGTTCCGGAGCTGCGCCGTTTCGTTCGATGAGGTCGCGGTCCCGGCCGCGAACCGGCTGGGCGCCGAGGGTGAGGGCTTCAAGATCGCGATGAACGCCTTGGACTACGGCCGCTTGACCGTCGCTGCGCGGCTTACCGGCCTGGCGCAGGGATGTTTCGAGGCAGCGACGGCTTACGCCAATCAACGCGTCATCGGCGGCCAGGCGATCGCGCGCTACCAGATGGTCCAGCAGGGGATCGCCGACATGGCGGTCGAGATCGAAGCCGCGCGGCTCTTAGTGGCGAAGCTCGCCTGGACCATGGACCAGGGTGCGCCCGCGACCCGCGCCGCTGCGCACGCCAAATACTTCGCGCAGACGGTCGCCAACCGAGCGGCCCGGACCGCGGCCGAGGTGTTCGGCGGCTATGCCCTCACCGATGCCTATCCGATCCAGAAGCTCGCAGCTTACGTCGCCGTCCTCACCGCCGGCGAGGGCACCGCCAACGTGCAACGGGTCTTGATCGCCGAGGACGCCCTCGGCCTCAAGGACGCGAACCGCCACCCAGTCAGAAACCGGTTGATTCGACCTGCAAACACAAGCTCTTGACGCCAATGCCGAACGCCTGGCCGTTTTCCTCGCACCGCTCGAGACGGTTCCGTTCGAAGATGAGGACGCGCGCATCGCCGGAACCGTTCGCGCCCAACTCGAGCGCGAAGGGACGCCGATCGGCGCCTATGATCTGCTCATCGCCGGCCAAGCGCTTCGTCGCGACGCGACGCTGGTCACGGCCGAAGTCGCGGAATTCGCGCGGGTTTCGGGCCTTCGCTGGGAGAACTGGGTCGCTTGAGCGCTCAGCCCTCCTCGAACGCGCGCCGCATCTCGCGGGCGATCACGAGCTGCTGGATCTGGCTGGTGCCCTCGTAGATCCGAAACAGGCGGACGTCGCGGTAGAAATGCTCGACCGGCGTCTCTGCCATGTAGCCGGCGCCGCCGTGGATCTGGACCGCGCGGTCGGCGGCGCGGCCGACCATTTCGGAGGCGAAGTACTTGCAGCAGGCCGCGTCCATGGTCGTGCGCTCGCCGCGGTCGTAGCGCCCGGCGGTCTCGAGCACGAGCGCGCGCGCGGCCGAGGCTTCGGTCCGCGAATCGGCGAGCATCGCCTGGATCAGCTGGAAGTCGGCGATCGGCTTTCCGAACTGCCGGCGGTTCACCGCATAGCCGACCGACTCGTGGATCAGGCGCTCGGCCGTGCCGACGCAGATGCCCGAGATATGGATGCGGCCGCGGTCCAAGACCTTCATCGCGGTCTTGAAGCCCTGACCCTCGCGGCCGCCAATGATGTTCTCGGCCGGCACCTCGACATCCTCGAAAAACACGTCGCAGGTCTTGGTACCGCGCTGGCCCATCTTGGCGTCGGCCTTGCCGAGCCGGATTCCCTTGCTATCGGCCGGAACGATGAAGGCCGAGACGCCGCCGGCGCCGGGGTCGTCCGGGTCGGTGCGCGCCATCAGAGTGAAGACATTGGCGTAAGGCGCGTTGGTGATGAAGCGCTTGGTGCCGTTGACGACGTAGCGGTCGCCCTTCCGAACCGCGCGGGTCTTGACGCTGGCGGCATCCGAGCCGACATCGGGTTCGGTCAGCGCGAACGAGCCGACGATCTCGCCCGAGGCGAGTTTGGGCAGCCATTTCTTTTTCTGCTCGGGCGTGCCGTCGATGACGATCCCTTGGCTGCCGATCCCGATGTTGGTGCCCATTACCGAGCGGAACGCCGGTGCGGTCCAGCCCAGTTCGAACGCGATCTCGACGTCGGTCACCATGTCGACGCCGAGGCCGCCATACTCGGCCGGGATGGTGAGGCCGAACAGGCCCAAGCGCTTCAGTTCGGCGCGAATTTCGTCCGGGACCTTGTCCTCTTCCTCGACCCGCTTTTCGAGCGGCACCAGCCGCTCGCGCACGAAGCGCCGGATGGTTTCTTTCAGGTGAGCGCGCGTCTCGAGATCCATCGTCGAGGCTCCTTCCACCGCCGGACCGCGAGGGCGAGGTTCAGTTCGGCTCGTAGACGATCGCGCGGACCGGGGTCGGATTGAAGTTGTTGACCGGGTTGTTCATCTGCGGGCAGTTCGACACAACGGCGATGACGTCCATTTCCGCGCGCAGATCGAGATAGTCCCCGGGCCGCGAGATCGACGGGCCCATGTCCATGGCGCCGTCGGGGGCGACCGGCACGTACATGAAGAAGTTCAAATTGGCGACCATGTCGCGGGGGCCCATGCCGTATTTCTCGAGTTCGGCGAGGAAATTGGCCCGGCAGTTGTGATCGTCGGGCTTGTTGTAGCGGGTGCGGTTGATCGCCGACGAGCAGCACCCGCCGATGGTGTCGTGGTAGCCGCAGGTGTCGGCCACCACGGTGAACATCTTGTTGCAGTTGATCGAATAGAGAACGGTGCCCAAGCGAATGAACAGGTTACCGTTGATCTTCATCGTGTCCGCGGCGGCGTAGCGGTCCTCGTGGTCGGCGGCGTTGTAGCAGAGGAAATCGACCGCCTGCTTGCCTTCGAGATCGACGAAGCGCAGCACCTGGCCCTGCTCGATCGTGCGGCTCCACCCCACCTTGGCGGCGATGATCTCGTCGTGGACGATACGTCCCTGCACTTGCTCGTAGGCTTTCATCGTGCGCCTCCTAGGGGGCGGGTCCGCGAGGTCGGTTACTTCTTGGTCTTGGCGACGACCGCTTCCAGCTCGATCACGAACTCTTCCTTCACCAGACGGTCGATCATCAAGAGCGTGTTCGGCGGATAGGTCGAGGTCGAGAACAGCTTGGGGAACAGCGCCTTGCGCAGCTCCATAAACTTCGGGATCGACTGCGAATGGACGAGGTAAGTCCGGAACACGATGACGCTGTCCCAGGTTTCGCCGAGCGCCTTCAATAGGTCGCCCAAGTTGCTGAAGACCTGGTGGAACTGGGCCGCGAAGTCGCCGACGCCAACGATCGCGCCGTCCTTTCCGACTGCGAGCTGTCCGGCGACGTGGTAGGTGTCGGTTCCGGCCGGCACCAACGTGCACATCGAATAGAGCCCCTGGGCCGGCCCGAGCCCGGGCGGGTTCAAATATTGGACTTTCGCCATCGCGGCATCCCCTCTGGTGTCGTTTGTCGGACGAGCGCCGCCGGTACGCGGCAGCGCCCCGCGGCTTCATAGCCGCATCTCGCAGCCGGCCGCAACCCGGACGTAGCGGGAGGCGGGCGCGCCGCGATCCGGTATAATCCCGGCCGAACCCGCCGTGACGGTGGGACTGAGACCCGTCCGAGGACGGGACGAACAGGGAGTTGCGATTTTGAGCGCGCGGACCCTTCGGGGAGCGGTCAGCGGACTTGTGGCGGTTGCGGCACTCGCCGCCGGCGACGCCTGGGCGCAGGCGCGACCGATTGAACGCGCCGGACCCGGCTGGATCATCGACCCGGCCGCCAACTGCGGCACCTCCAATCCGTTCGCGACCGGGCGCGAGACCATTTCGTGGTCGGGCAAGTGCCTGCGCGGCCGCCTGCACGGGCCGGGAACGCTGATCTGGTTCGAAAACGGGTTCGAGACCGAGCGCGACGAGGGCACGTTCCGAAACGGCGAGCTCCACGGCGATGCGGTGGTGACCCTCGCCAACAAGACGGTGATCTTCGGCAACTACAAGGACGGCGTCCGCCACGGCGAGTTCATGGTGGTGACGCCGGACGGCAACTACCTGCAGGGCGTCTACGCCGACGGCGAGTTGATCGAGCAACGGCGGCTCGATCGCGACGCGATCAAACGCTGGCGCGAGGCCCGCAAGGGCGATCAGCGGTTGGCGAGCATCACGGTCGAGGTGCCGGCGCGGGAGGAGCGTCCGGGGGCCGAGCCGGCCCCGCTGGCGGCCATTCCGCCCCCAGCCGCGCCCGTTCCCGCAGCCCCGGTTGCCGCCCTGGTGCCGGCCCCAATGGCCGTACCGCCGGTCCCGGTAGCGGTGGCGCCGGCCGTTACGATCGCCGCGGTGCCGGCAGCGGCGCAACCGCCGCTGCCGGTCAGGATCCCGGCAACGCCCTTCATCGGTCCGCTCGGCTTGAGCGACCCTTACACGCCGCTCCCGTTTCCGGTGACCGCGGCGTTGAGCGGCGCGACCTCGGTCGCAGCGCTCCCGCTCGACCCGGCGCTCGCGCAACTCGTGCGCATCGACGGACAACCGGCGATCGCGCTCGCGACCCAGATCCCGGGCGGGATCAACCTCGCGCCGGGCCCGGTTGCCGCCGCGGCCGGACCGCAGTTCGCCGAAACCCGGATCCTGGCAAGCCTTCTTCAGTCCTCGCCCGCGCTCCGCGCCGGCGCCGGCTCGCCCGGATCGCGCTCGGCGACGCTGGCGCAAGGGAGCCAAACGCAAGCGACGCGTGGTGTTCCGATGGCCGATGAACCGATCGTGCTGCGCCCGCCAGGATCCGCGCCGGCGGCGGGCAAGCTCAAGCTGCGCCCGCCGCCCGAGCGGCCCGGCGCCGGCGTCGCACCGCCGGCGGCTTCGACCCCTGAGCCCGCAGTCGCGGCGCCGGCGCCCGCGCCGGTCGCGGTTCCGGAGCGACGGGTGGCGCTCAACCTGGGCGGCGCCGACATCCGCGATGCCGCCAAGCTGATCCTCGGCGACATCCTGAACGTCCGCTATTCGATCGATCCCGCGGTGCGCGGCACCGTCTCGGTTGGAACCCCGCCCGACCTCGCGACCTCGATGCTGGTGCCGTGGCTCCGGACCGCGCTCCAAGTCAACGCCGCCGATCTCGTGGTCACCCCGGAGGGCTACCGCGTCCACGCGCTCGCGAGCGCGGCGAACGCCGCCACCTTACCGACGCTTGCTCCGCCGCCGCAGGCCGAGTCGCAGTTCGTCCACGCCTATGCGCTCGAGCGCGACGGGCGTGAGGCCGAAGCGGCGCCGGTCTACGCCGCGCTCGCTGCCAACTTCCCCGGCTCGGAACTCGCGGCCATGGCCGGCGAGCGCTTGGCTGCGCTCAACCGACGCCTCGATGCGCCGCGGCGCGAGACCTGGTTGCCGGCGCAGATGTCGATGATCGGCGCCTACCTCTGTTCGCGCCAGGGCTACTACCCCAACCAGTCCAAATGGTGCGGGTTCGTGCGCGGCGAGAACGGCGATGCGCTCCGAGTCGAGGTGCGCGAGATCACGTACAACGGCCTGTTCGCCATCGGCTTCCGCGCCACCACCTGCACCGGCGGCGAGTTCATCGGTCCGACCTCGCACGGCAGGTTGGTGACGGTACCGCGCAACTGCCTGGAAGCGCGCTGGTAGCGGGCTTGGTCTGGCCCGGAATTTTCGCTACTCTATTTGTCGATCGCGCTGCGGACTCGTGACTTTTATTTGTTGTCTCAAGAGCTCAACTATGCGCCATGCCATCGTCCTATGGAGCGCCGGAGCGCTCGCGGCGGTCGCTCTCGCGAGCGCCTCCGCCGCGGCCGGGTCGATCGCGGTCGATAGCGCGACCGGGCGGACCAATTACCTGGTCAGCCTCGACGCGATGGTGAGCAGTCTCCGCAACCTGTCGCAGACCTACCTCAACCGCGGCGTCACCAGCTTCACCGGAATCGAGCTCACCTACGATCCGAGCGTCGACCAGGCCTTGATGTACGGAACCAAGGGCTTCACCCAAGCCGACGCCGACTGGGCTCGCGCCAACTTGCGCATCTACGACATCTACCGCCAGCTCGGCGGCAACGAGATCAACCTGAAGCAGCAGTATAGCCGCTCGGGCAACCAATTCTATGTCGGGCTCGACGGCTCGGGCGGGCAGTGGTTCGCGACCTTGGCCGACGCGCAAGGCTACATGTTCAAGCTGCTGGTCGGGCAGAGCGCCGAGATCCCGAAGGCGGTCAAAGCCGCGCTGCTCGCCGCCAATTCGAACGATCTCGCGACCGTGGTCGCGCGCGCGCGCGACGCCATGCTCGACGGCCGCGGCGTCGCTGCGACCGGGAGCTCGACGACCGTCACCTTCACCGGCACCGGCTTCAGCAACACCAACGGCACGCCGGTTGTGATCGCGCCGACCGGGATCACGGTGAGCAGCGTCACGTACGAGAGCTCGACCAAAATAACGGCGACGCTCGCGATCGGGCAGTCGGCGCCAGCCGGGCTCACCAAGATACATCTCTTCAATGCCGGCAATACGTTCGTCCCGGTCGATACGTTCGACCTCCTGGTCGTTAGCGGCACCGGGTCGCTCACCCCGACCGCCGACGATCACGGCGATACGCCGATCACCGCGACCGCGCTCGCGACCGGGACCACCGTCACCGGCACGATCGGGACCGCAACCGACAACGACGTCTTTCAGGTGACGCTCGCCGGCGCCGGTACCCTCAGCCTCGCCTCGTCGGGGCCGACCGACGTCAATGTCCAGCTCGAGGACGTGAACGGCACCGTCATCGCCGCCGATGCCGACAGCGGCACCTGGTACAATTTCAGCTTGAGCCGCGCGCTCAGCGCCGGGACCTATTTCGTGCGCGTGCTGCATTGCTGCCAGGGCACGGGTACCTACAGCGTGACCGCGACCTTCACGCCCTGATTGCACCGGCGATTCTCGCGAAAAAGGCGTCCGCGGGCGCCTTTTTTTGTTTTCCTGAGCGCGGCGATCAACGCGCCGGGGCGAAGCGCTGGGGCGGCGTGATGCCGGTCTCGCGCAACTCGAGCACGGTCTGGAAGCGGCGGCTCAGCTCGCGGGTCAGATCGCGCGCCTCCTGCTGATTGCGCACGACGCGCGGCGTCAGCAGCACCAGAAGCTCGGTGCGGCGCAGATCGCGCGACTGATTACCGAACAACGGGCCGATCAAGGGCAGATCGCTCAAGCCCGGAATGCCCGATTTGCCCTGGCTGCTCTGCTCGCGGATAAGGCCGCCCAACGTCACGGTCTCGGCGCTGTTGACGGCGACCGTGCTCACGATCTTGCGCTGCTGGATGGTCGGCGAGTTGATGGTCGAGGTCGTGGTCGCGACCACGTCGCTCACTTCCTGGGTGAGTTCGAGCGTGACCAATCCGCTCGCGTTGACCCGCGGCCGCACGTTCAGCTGAACGCCGGTGTCGCGATATTCGACCGTGTTGACCAGCGGCGCCCCGGTGATCGCGGTGCTCTGCTGGAACTGGGTGGTGATCGGCACCTGATCGCCGACCTGGAGCTTGGCGGTCTGGTTGTCGAGCACCAGGATCTGGGGCGAGGACAGCACGTTGACTTCGGTCAACTGGGTCAGCGTGTCGATGATGAACTTGGGACTCGGCCCGTTGGTGAGGGTGAAGGAGAATCCTGGCACTACCGACTGGATCGGCAGCGTCGCCGCCGTGGTCAGGATGGTCTTACCGCTGTCGGCCAAATTGAGGCCGCCAGTGTTGAAGAAGTACTGGACGCCGAAGCGCAGCACGTCGCGGAGCGTGACCTCGACGATGGTCGCCTCGATCAAGACTTGCAGCGGCGTGATGTCGAGCTTGGCTAGCGCGTCTTGAATGGACGCGTACTCGCTGCGGTCGGCGCGGATCAGGAGCGCGTTGTTGACGTCGTCGGCGATGATGCGGACGCCCTCGCCCTGGAGCCCAGGCGCGGCCGCCGGCGGCGGGGGCGCGGACGGCGGCGGCGCGGCCCCGACGGCAGGCGCCGGCTCGCGTTGGGCGCCGCCGGTCGCAGCGACGACGCCGATCGCGCCCGAGCCGCGGCGCTCACTGGTGAAGATACCGGACAGCGTGCGGGCGAGATCGGCGGCCTTGCCGTTCTGGACGTAGTAGACGAAGAGCTGGCGGCCGGCCACGCTTTGGCTGCGATCGAGCCGGGCGATCCAGTTGCGCACCTCGTCGAGGTAGCGCGGCTGCTGGGTCAGCGCCAGCACCGCGTTCAGGCGCTCGATCGGAATGAAGCGAACGACGCCGGCGAGCGGCCCGCCCTTGCCGCTGCCGAAGACGTTCTCGAGCTCGGCGACCACGGTCTGCACGTCGACCCGCTCCAGCGCCTCGAGCAGGACCGTGGTGCCGGCCAGCTGGTCCACGTCGAAGATCGCGACCGTGTCGCGGATCAGTCGCTGCTCTTCGCCGGTGGCGCGCGCGACGATCAGGTTGCGCGCCTCGTCGATGAGCGCGATCCGGCCCTCCGGCACCAGCGGCGTCAGGATGCGCTGTATCGAGGACGCGGCGATGAACTCGAGCGGAATGACGAGCAGGCTGAACCCGGCCCCGGCCGGCGGCACGGCACCGAGCACGGTGGGCGCCGGCGTCCGCCCGGCCGCTTGGGCGGAGGCGACGCGGTAGATCTCGCCGACCTTGAGGAGGACAGCGCCGCTCCCGGCCAGGACCGCTTCGAGGGTCGGGATCAGCGCCTGGCGCGAGATCGGCTTCGCGGTCTTGATGGTGGCGGTGCCGCGGACTTCGGGATCGATCACGTAGTTGCTGCCCAAGAGGTCGCTCATGATCGTCTCGATCACGACCCGGACATCGGCGTTGTCGAAATCGAGCGTGATGTCGCCGCGCCCGGGCGCGGTCGAAGCCGGCCGCTCGCCCGCGGCCGTCTGGCTTGCCGGGTGCGGACCGCGCGCGGGGTAGACCTCGACCAGCTTGGGCCCGCCGGGCGCCGACGTTCCGGCGATCCCCTCGGCCCGACGCGGAATCGAGGGCGGCGGCGCGCCCGGCGACGCACTGGCGGCGCGCGGCGGCGCCGGCGGCGGGGCGTCGCGCGCAGCCTCATCGGTCGGACCGAGGGTGCAGGCGAACAACCCCCCGACCAGTCCGATCACGGCGCAAAAAGAGACGGCTCGGTTCAGCACGCTCGCGGACAATCCTTTGGAGAAGCACGTAAATCTAGCGTCAAAACGGCCCGGAGTCTCACCTCCGCCGCCCCGGCGTCAACGAAATCCGTTCACGATTGGCGCCCGAGCGGAGCGTGAGATGCTCGGGCGTGACCGCCTCGACCGTCCAGTCGTCGAGCGTGTCGCCGGGCCCGATCTCGCGGATCTTGCCGCCGCCAACCGGTTGCAGCTTGAGCGTGGTGCGGCTACCCGAGGCGATCACCCCGACCAGCCGGTAGCGGCCGAGGATCAGGTCGGAGCGGGCGGCACCGGGCGTGAGCCGCGCCGGCGTACCTTGTGGCTCGGCGCGGCGCGAAGCGTTGAAGATCGGTCGCGCCGTCGTCTCGGCGAGCGCGGCGAGCGCGGGCAACGCCAATGGCGGCGCAGCGCGAGCGGCATCGCCGGCCGGCCCGGCGCTCGGGAGCGGACGCGGCGACTCGTCGAGCGGAATCGAGGCCGTTACCGCGACCGCCGCCGCCAGCACGGTGCAAACGACGACCAATAGGCGGGTATGGAGGTCGCGCGGAACCATCAGAACGCCCGCATGAAGCCGACCACCTGCAGCTCGACATCGAGCGGGCGCGGCGATTCGGCGGTGCGGCCGGTCCGCGCATGCACGAACATCTTGTCTATTACCAGCGCCGGCGTCGCCGTTTCGACCGCGTAGAGCACGCGCTGCAGGGAGCGCGTGTCGGCGGTGAAGACGATCCGAAGCGGGATGGCGCGGTGGTCACCGCGCCGTTCGACCGGGAGCGAAAAGAAACTGGTCGCGATCGCTCCCGACTCGGCGACCATCGTCTTCAAGCGTTCTTGCACCAGCGCGCTCGCCGTGGTCTCGCTCGGCGCCTCGATGAAAAGCCCGCTGACGCGCTGACCCTTGGCAGCGCGGAGCTGCGCTTCGATGGCCGGCGCTTCCTTCAACAGCCGCTCGTAGCGCGCCAACCGTTCGACGGTCGCCTCGCGCTGGGCGCGGTCGGCGACAAACTTGCCGATCAGCGGATCGACGAGGCCGGCGTAGGCCAAGACGAGCACTGCCGCCGCGGCCGCCAGCGCCACGGCACGGGCGAGCGGCGTTAACGGCGCCAACGATCCGATCATGGCTTCGCCACCGTTAGCATGAGCGCGAAGTGTTCGCGGCTGGTGAGCGGATCGCGGGTCACCGGCGTGCGGAAGCGGACGTTCGCAAACAGCCGCGAGGCCTCGAGCCTCGCCACCAACGCCGCCGCCGACAGCGACAGGCCTTCGATCTCGAGCTCCGATTCGGACAGCGTGAATTGAACGAGCCAGGTGTCGTCGGGCAGCAGTCGGGCCAGCTCATCGATCAAGAGCACCGGCGAAGCCGCCTGCGCCTTGATCCGCACGACAGTGCCGGTGCCGGCGAGTTCGGCTTCGAGTTCGGCCGCGAGCTTGAGTGCGGCTTCGGCCGGCGCGCGCACGCGCGCGACCCGCTCGTCGAGCCGCGCGGTCGCGTGTTCGTGACGGACGAACGGGAGCGCGGCCAGGATCAGCGCCAAGGCCACGGTCGCCGCCGCGAGCCAGCGGTCGGCCCGCCGATAGCGTGGCAGCGGGCGCAACCGCACGGTCGCATCGGCGGTTCGGACCAGCGGCGTCCCTGGCGTGCCGACCACGACCGCGACCGGGCTGACGCCAATCCGCGCGAGGTCGCCGAGCTGCCGTTCGACGGTTTCGTTGGGTACCACCGTGAGCGCGACCGTCAGGCGGCGGGCAGCGGCGTCGCGGCCGACGACCGCGTAGGTGAACCGGACCTGATCAGCGCGGAACGGCGTCTGTCGCTCCATCTCGTAGGCCAGGACCTGACGCAAGTTCTCCTCCGCCGCGAGCGGCAGCTCGATCGTCTTGAGGAGCGCCTGGTCGGGGGCGATCCGGAGTGCGATTCGCTCGAGATCGCCGTTGGCCCGTGCGACGAGACCGGCGACGGTTGCGCGCTCTGCCACGACATCCCTGGGCTCGGCCTTGGTCGCATGGCCAATCGCCGTGAGCCGGCCAGCGCGGTCGATGCCGATGTCGATTCCGGTCGCGGTCGCATCGATGACGACGAGGTCGGGGTCGAGCCCGAGCCCCCGGCGAACGCTCGCCGGCAGCAGCGCGCCGAGCTCGGCACCCCACCATGCGAGCGCGAGCGCAAGCACCCGCTCGCGCCCACCGATCAGCAGCGCCGCCACAGTCGTTGCTCGCGTTTCATCGTTCTGAAAGCTAACACTCGCTTCTGCCGCCAGGCAACGAAGGCGACCGCCCTCACTCCGTCGCCGGCAGCGTTCGCCAATCCAGGAACAGGACCGGCCTGTCGGGACGAAAATGGAGGCCGACGACGGCTTCGCGCCCGACCGTGGTGCCGGCCGCGCCGGTTGCGCGCGCCTGGATCGCGAAGGCGACTTTGGCCGAGGGCACGAGATAGGGCTGGGCTTCGGCGAGCGGAGGCGGCGGCAGGGCGCCGCACCCGGGCAGGCGCGCGCGGAGTTCGACGTATTCGCGTGCGAGTCCGGGCCCGTAACCCGGGATCGCCGCCAGCGCCCCGGCCGGCGCCACGGTCGGATCGATCCCCGGTGCGTGGGAGCGGACCGTGACGAGCCCGTGCAGGCGATCCATGAGCGCGACCGTCATGCCGCGGACCGCGGCCAATTCGGCGGTCGTCTCGAACGGCGCGTCCTTGGCGTCGTAGCCGGCGCCGGCGCGGCGGTAATCTTCGTCTTCGGCGCCGAGCGGACGTCGTTCGGCGTCGCGATCGCGCCAATCCGCGACCGCGTCGGCCAAGGCCGCGGCCTCGTTGTCGGCCGCGCCGGCGGCGCGAAAAAGGCCGACCAACAGCGGCGGCGGGGCTTCGTTCAAGTCGACCTTGCCGCCTTCGTCGGCAATGGCGACCGTAAGCGGAACGCGCTCAAACGTGACCGCGCGCGGCCGGCCGTCGAAGCATGCCCCGGCGCCCGAGCCGGCGATCAGCGTCGCAATGCCGAGATGAATTCCGGCCTCGGCCAGGTGCCGCGCTTGGATGCGATCGACCACGTTGCGGGCGAGGTCGGTCTCCTGGCGCGAGACCGCGGCAAGGCCGACCGCCAATGCCGAAGCCAAGGCGACAATCCACAGCACGGCGATCAGCGCGATGCCGCTTTCGCGTGCAGCCGGCGGCCAGCCTCGCATCAGCGCACCTCGCGATCGAGCGCGGGCTGGACGATCAGGGGCGGCCACGGCCGTTGGCCGGCGCGGCGCTCGAACGCGATCCGCACCAAACTCGGCAATGCCGGCTGCTCTCGCCAGTCGGTGTGCCAGCGGCGGTCGCGATCCGGGGCCTTTTGCCCGAAATAGTCGATTTGCAGGCCGGCGAGCCCGGCAACGAGCACACGCCGGGCGAGCGCGTCCCGCGCGCCCCACGGCGCTTCGCCGAGGACGAGATCGACCCCGCCGCCGCGGCGTTCGGCCGCAAGCTCGAACGCGCGCACGCCGGGCCGGTCGAGGCCTGGAGGCAGGACGGCCGCGAACCGGACGCGCGCGCGCTCGCCCTCGAACGCGATGGTCGCGCGCTCGCGGTCCGCGATCAAAGGCTGGGCGTCGGCCAAACGCTCGCGGACGAACGTCGCCAGCAGCCGCAAGTCCTCGAGCTCGGCCTCGTGGACGTCGGCCCGGTTCAGGCCGAACGCACCGAGCTTGAGACCGGCGACGCCCGCGGTCGCAACCAGCGCGAGAATGCTGAGCGCGATCAGGAGCTCGAGCAAGGTAAAGCCGCCGTTGCGGCGGGAGCTAGCGCGCACGGGCGGTCTCGCGCGGGCGGAGGCGAAGCGTCGCGAGCCTCACCAGCGGGGTCGACTCGCCGCTACGGGTCACCGTCACCTCGATCGCAACGGCGGTGAACGGCGTCGCCCTAAGTTTTTGGTCGAGATCGCGTTCGGGCACGATCGTGCTCCGGACGTGAAAGCGGTTGTCGAACACCGCTTCGGCAGTGCCAGAGGCGAGGTCTTCGACGGTCGCCCGCGCGAGCTCGGAGTCGGCCAGGAGCGCCGCGACCATACGATCTTCGCTGGCGGCGAGGCTGCGCGTGCCCTGGCCGATCAGCCCGTAGAGCGCTGCCAACGTCGAGGCGACGATCGCAAACGCGACGATCGCCTCGAGCAGGGTGAAGCCGGCAGCGGGGGCCGCCGGCCGAAACTTACGGGGCGACACGGATGCGTCCGGTCAACGCCTCGACTTCGATCGTGCGCCGATCCTGGCCGCGGGCAAGCGCGACGACGACGCCGTTGGCGCTGCCGTCGGCGAGGAAGCGGAGCGGGCGGCCGTCGGCCGCGACGACGGTGTCGCGCGGGCGGGGGATCACGCGGGCGCGGCCGGCGAAGCGCACCGTGCTGCTCGCGGCATCGACGATCACCTCGATGTCGCGGTTCTCGGCGATCGCCACGTTGCGCGCTTCGTGAAACGCAGCAGCGAACGCGCGCGTCGCCGATCCCAGCGTCGCGCCGCCTAAACCGACGGTCGGCGCGACTACAAGCGCCAGCACCGCGGCGATTGCGATGACCAGAAGCAACTCGAACAGCGTGAACCCGGACGCGGGCACGGGAGTCAGCGCCAGTTGCCAATATCCCGGTTCTCGCCGTCGCCGCCCTCGCGGCCGTCGGCGCCGAGCGAGTAGATATCGAAGTCACGGCCGTGTTGGCTCGGGATGCGATAGAGGTAGGCGCGATCCCACGGATCGAGCGGAACTTTCCCGCTCTTGAGGTAGGGGCCGCTCCAGCGCGGCGCGTTGTCGGGCCGCTTCACCAAGACCTCGAGCCCTTCCGCCTGCGTCGGCAAGCGCCGCATATCGAGGCGGAAGAGGTCTACCGCCGCCTCGAAATTCTGGATCTGGAGCGCGGCGGTGTCCGACTTGCCGCGCCCCAAGAACGGAAAAATCTGGGTGCCGACCACACCGACCAGCAGACCCAGGATCACCAGCACGACCAGGAGTTCGAGCAGCGTGTAGCCGTCGTCCGATCGGGAACGGCGGCGGCGGGAACGGTCAAACCGCGAGCGCATTGAGCCCGACGATAGCCGAGAAGATCGAAACCACAAGCACGGCGACGATCGCGCCGAGGACCAGCACCAACGCCGGCTCGAGCAACGCCGTCATTCGTTTCAAAGCGCGGGCGACGTCCTGGCGGTAAAGGTCGGCGACCCGCTGCATCACAACGTCGATACGGCCGGTCTCGTCGGAGATGCTGGCGAGTTCGATGAGCCGGATCGGCAGCAACGGCTCGGCGCGGACTGCGGCCGCGAAACTCGCGCCTTCGCGCACGCGGGCAGCGACCGCGCCGAAAGCCGCGGCCAGCGCCCGGTTCTTCACGGCCTCGGTCGCGAGCGGCAGCGCGGTCGCGAGCGGCGTACCGCCGCCCACCAGAAGGGCCAGACCGCGCGCGAAGCGCTCGACCTCGAAGCGCAGCGCGAGCGGCCCGAACAGCGGGGCTCGCAGCCACGCGCGATGGACGCGGGCGGCAAACACAGGCTCTTCGAGCGCGGCCGCGAACGCGACCGCCGCCGCGACCAGCGCGGCGAGCAAGAGCCAGCCGTATTCGCGCACCAGTCCGGCCGCCCCCATGACCAGCCGGGTTTCGAGCGGAAGCGGGCGCCCCGACTCGCGGAACAAGAGCTCGAACTCGGGCACGACGAAGACCAATAGCAGCCCGACCGACGCGGCCGCCGCGGCGAGCACGATCAAGGGATAGGTCAGGGCCGAGCGCACGCTCTCTTTGACTTCCTCGGCTCGGCTCGCATAGGCGGCGTACTGCTCGAGCACGCGGGGAAGGGCGCCGCCCGCCTCGCCGGCCCGCACCAGTGCGACGATCAAGGTCGGGAGCGCCGCGCCTTCGGCTTCGAGCGCGGCCGAGAACGGCTGCCCGCGCCGGAGGCGCTCGGCGAGGCGGATCGCGAGGGACTTCACGGTCGGCGTCGCCGCCGCCGCCGCGATGACGCCGAGGACACGATCGAGCGCGAGACCGGCATCGAGCAGGGCCGCGGCCTCGGCCGCGAAAGCGGCGAGATCGCGGGGCGCGATCACATCCTTGGTTAAAATGGGCCGTCCCAGAACCGCGCGCACGCGCTGGAGAAAGTCGCGCCGCGGGCGCGCCGCCGCGATCGGCACGATCTGGATCGGCAAGCGGTCGCCGGCGCGCAGCAGCGCGACGACCGCCGCTTCGTTCGCGGCCTCGACCTCGCCTTCGGCCGTTTCGCCGCTCGGCGCGGCCGCCTTGTAGCGAAAACGCGGCACCTAGACCGCCCGCGACACGCGCATGACCTCGGCCACCGTGGTGGCACCGGCCGCGACCTTGGCGAAGCCGTCGGCAGCCAGCGTCCGCATGCCGCCGGCGCCGACCGCGCGGGCGATGGTATGCCAATCGGCGCGCTCCATGATGAGCGTCCGTACCGCCTCATCGACTGCGAGCATCTCGGCGATCACGGTGCGGCCGACATACCCGGTGCCGCCGCACGCCGGGCAGCCGACCGCGCGGTAGAATACCGGCGCCGCACCGGCGGGATCGGCGGCAAGGCCAGCAAAAGCGAGTTCATCGCGCGCGGGCGTATACGGCGCGCGGCAGGCCGAGCACAGCGTTCGCACCAGCCGCTGCGCCACCACCGCGCGCAGGACCGACGCCAACAGGAAGCTCTCGATCCCCATGTCGAGCAGGCGGGTGACCGCGCTCGCGGCGTCGTTGGTGTGCAGCGTCGTCAGCACGAGGTGGCCGGTCAAAGCCGCTTGAACGCTGATCTCGGCGGTCTCGCGGTCGCGGATTTCGCCGATCATGAGGACGTCGGGATCGTGGCGGAGGGTCGCGCGAAGCACGTCGGCGAAGGCAAGGCCGATTTGCGGCTTGACCTGAATCTGATTGATCCCGGGAAATTCGTACTCGATCGGATCTTCGGCGGTGACGATCTTGCGCTCGGTCGCGTTCAAGCGTTTCAGTCCGGCATAGAGCGTCGTCGTCTTGCCGCTGCCGACCGGACCGGTCACCAGGACGAGCCCGTGCGCAAGCTGCAGCACGTCGGTCAGGCGCGCGGCCAGCGCCGGGGCGAATCCCAACCGCTCGAAATCGAGCGGGCCGCGCGATTTGTCGAGCAGGCGCAGCACGACGCTTTCGCCGTATTGGACCGGAATGATCGAGACTCGGACGTCGAGCTCGCGGCCGCGGACGCTGGTGCGGATGCGGCCGTCCTGCGCGAGCCGTCGCTCGGCGGTGTTGAGGCCCGCCATCACCTTGATGCGATTGACGATGGCGGCGCGCAGGCTTGCCGGAGGCGGCGCCTGCTCGCGCAAGACCCCATCGATCCGGAACCGGATGCGCAGCCGGTCGACCAGCGGCTCGAGGTGGATGTCGGAGGCGCGCGCTTCGGTCGCTTCTTCGATCAAGGCATCCACGATCCGGATCACCGGCGCATCGCTCGCGCGGTCGCGAAGGCGCGCGGCATCGGCCGCATAATGGTCGCGGGTATCGGCGTCCGACCCGGCCGCGGCGCGCGCCTCGCTGCCATCGCCGTAGAGGCGGGCCAGCATCCGTTCGAGTTCGGCCGGGATCGCGACCCACGCTTCGACCTGCTTGCCAACCAGGAGTGCCATCGCATCCAGCGCATAGCGATCGAGCGGGTCGGCCATCGCCAGCGCGAGCGAGGCGTCGCGCTCTTCGAGCGGCAGGATCCGCGCTTCTTTCAAGAAACGGGGGGTAACCCGGCCGACCAGGACCGGGTTGTCGGGATAGTGCTCGGTGCGGGCGAGCGGGGCGCCAAGGTGTTCAGCCAGCGCACGCGCCATGTCCTCCTCGGAAACGAGCCCGAGCCGCGTCAACACCAGATCCAACCGCTCGCCGGTCGAACGGCCCAAACTTTGGGCGCGGTCGAGCGCCAGCGAATCGAGTTTCCCGGAATCGATCAGAATATCGGCGAGGTCGCGGGTCACCGGCGGATGAGTGTGCTTTTTCCGTGGGTTAGGTCGCCCGGCTATCATACGCGGGCGGGCGCCGCGGCGCCACGCGGGCGAACAGCTCTAGAACATGCCCCCCGGATCCGCGATCCAAACGAGCCAGATCGCCGGTGCCAGATAGGCGCCGAACGGGATCGGCGCCGCGAGATCGATCCGCTGCTCCCGCCATTGGCGGAGACCGGTCACGGCGAGCGCGGCGAGCGCCGCGGCGAGGACGACGGTCGCCAGCGGCTCCGGGCCGAGCCATGCTCCGGCCGCGGCCATCAGCTTGGCGTCGCCGAGGCCCAAGCCCTCGCGGCCGCGGAAGCGGCGGTACCCGAGCCGGATCGCCAGGAACAGCGCAAACGCCCCGCCGGCAGCGAGGGCGTGGCTCGCGAGCCGCTCCGGCGCCAACCACGCGGTCGCGGCGAACCCGGCGAGCGCCAGGGGCAGCGTTATAGGGTCGGGGAGGACCATGGCGCGGGCATCGGCCGCAGCGAGCGCCAGCAAGGCCCAGCCGAGCCCGGCGGCGAGCCAGACTTGGCCGCCCCCGAAGCGAGCCACGGCCATGATCGCGATGGCGAGCGCCAGCGCTTCGACGGCCGGCTCGAACCGACCGATGGCGCTCCGGCAGTAGCGGCAGCGGCCGCCGAGCACGAGCCAGCTCGCGATCGGAATCAAGTCCCTGACCCCCAGGACGTGGCCGCACGCCGCGCACCGCGAGCGTCCGCTCCAGGGGCTGCCGCCCGCCGCGATGCGGTGGGCGAGGGTCGCGGCAAAACTTCCGAAAACGGGGCCGGCCAGCGTAACGAGAATCGATTGCAACGGCGTTTCGAGCACAGCGAGTTAAGGCTTTTCCATTGGACCGAGCCACGGCATAGTAATGGAAGCCGAGAGCGCCTGGAGGCGCCGAAACGCTGGGGGGATACCATGGGTTATTCGATTCGCAAGGCCCTGCGCTGGCTGTCGATCGCAGGTGTCGGGGTGCTGTTGCTGGCGGCCGCCGCGAGCGCGCAACAACTTCCCTCCCAGAGCAAGGATGTCCATTTGGGGGTCGCGAGCTGCGCCGGTTCGACCTGCCACGGTGCGGTGACGCCGTGGAAGGACTCGAACGTCCTGCAGAACGAGTACGTGACCTGGACCCGCCAGGACAAGCACGCCAAGGCCTACGAGGTCCTGCACAACGAAAAATCGAAGCGGATCGCGGCTAATTTGGGGCTCCCTAACGCCCATACTGCCAAAGTCTGCCTCGACTGCCACGCCGACTACCCGGCGCAAGAGGCGCGTGGGCGCACGTTCCAGGTCTCCGACGGCGTCGGCTGCGAAGCCTGCCACGGCGGCGCCGTGCGCTGGCTCGGGCTCCACGTCTCCGGCACCTCGACCCACGACGAAAACGTCAAGCTCGGCATGTATCCGACCACCGACCCCGTCAAGCGCGCCGAGCTCTGCTTGTCGTGCCACTTCGGCAACGAGACCAAGTTCGTCACCCACCGCATCATGGGTGCCGGCCATCCACGCATGAGCTTCGAGCTCGACACCTTCACCACGATTCAGCCGGCGCACTTCGTCGTCGACGCCGACTACCGCAAGCGCAAGAAAGTCTGGAACGGCGTCCAGACCTGGGCGATCGGCCAGGCGATCCAGCTCCGCGACCTGCTGGACGCTTTGACCTCGCCGACCCGGAGCCGCGACGGCATCTTCCCCGAACTCGTGCTGTTCGATTGCCACGCCTGCCATCACCCGATGTCGAACGTGCGCTGGCAGCCGCGCGAAAGCGCCAAGCTCGGGCCGGGCATCGTGCGCCTGAACGACTCCAACATGATCATGTTGCGGATCGTCGCCAGCCACATCGACCCGGCCTCGGGCACCAAGCTCCGCGAGCTCACGATCCGGCTGCACCAGGCCTCGACCCAGGGGCCGCAGCAGACTACCGACGCCGCCAAGGAGATGCGGACCCTGGTCGGCGGGCTGGTCGACCGCTTCGCCAAGCACAATTTCGAACGCAAGGATGTCGAAGCGCTCTTGAACGGGGTGATCCAAGAAGGCATCAAGGGCGAGTTCGTCGACTACGCCACCGCCGAGCAGGCGACCATGGCGCTGGCGGCGATCTTGAATGCGATGAAGAACACCGGGCTCGTCAACGATGCCCAATTCAAACGCATGAACGACGCCTTGAACGAAGCCTACAACGCCACCGCGAAGGACGAGGCCTATCGTCCCGAAGCGTTCGTCGCGGCGATGAAGAAACTCAACGAAACGATCCCGCGCTCGTAGCCGTAGTCTCTCTCTCCTGACACCAAGGCAACAGGGCGCGCCCACAGCGCGCGCCCTTCTTCTTGGGCCGCGATCACGGGGTACCGGGCGCGAGCACGTCGCGGTAAACGGTAAGCGTCGCTTGAGCGATGGCCGCGACCCCCAGGCGCGCTTCGGCCATGCGCCGGCCAGCCGCGCCGAGCCGCGCGCGACGCGCCGGGTCGCCAGCGAGCGCGATCACCGCCGCCGCCAGCGCTTCCGGATCGCCCGGCGCGACCAGGAGGCCGTTCTCTTCATCGACGATGACTTCGCGGCATCCGGGAATGTCGGTCGCCACGACGGCGCGGCCAGCAGCAAGCGCTTCGAGCAGGACCTTGGGCACGCCTTCGCCGTAGGTCGAGGGCAGGCAGACGACCGCGGCCGCGGCCAGGACCTCGTCCATATCGTCGCGCCGGCCCCACCATTCGACCGCCCCCTCCGCCGCCCAGGCCCGCAACTGCGCCTCGGGCACCGCGCGCGGGTTGCTCGGGTGCGTATCGCCGACCAATACGAAGCGGACTTCGGCACCGCGCCGGCGCGCGATTCGCGCCGCCTCGACGAACTCGGCGATGCCCTTGTCCCAGATCAGCCGTGCCGCCAGCAGCGCCAAAGGGACGCCCGCCGCCGCGGGGCGCGGATGAAAGCGATCGAGCTCGACCCCGGCGCCCGGGATCACCGTTGCCATCCCGCGCGGGAATCCGGCCGCGCTGACGATGGTCTCGAAATCGCCGCGGTTCTGGAAAATAGCCCGCACGTTCGGATGGCCAAGCCCGATCCGGAGCAGCGCGAGAACGAACGGCCGTATCAACGCCAAGCTCGGCTCGCGCCCGGCGAACACATGGCCCAATCCGGTGAATGCCATCACCACCGCAGGCACCGCCAGCAAGCGCGCCAGCACGCCGCCATAGAGGATCGGCTTGATGGTGAGAAGGTGCAGGAGGTCGGGCTTGATGGCGCGAAAGAGCCGCGTCATCGCGAACAGCGTTCTCAACTCCTCGAACGGATTGCGGCCGCGGCGCGAAACGGGGAGCGGGTGAAAGCGGATTCCCTCGCGCTCGAGGACGGCGATGTCGAACGACGCGGGCGCCCAAACGTGATCGGTCGGCGCGGCCAAATGCACGCGCGCGCCTTCGGCGATCGCGGCGCGCGCGATCTGAATACGGTGCGAAAAAAAGAAATACGCCTCATTGGCGACGAAAAGGATCGTCGTGCCACGGAGGAGCGAGGGGGCCGCCATACCCGCGCGTCGGCCCCGGCTCGGTCTAATTGGCGGCGGCCGACTTGCGCTCGCCCGGTTTCGCCGGCACGAACTCGCGCGGGCGGATTTCCTCGTGGGTGAACCACGGCCGCCCCTGCGCGTCGAGATAGAACTTTTCCATCTCTTTTTTCGTGAAAGGCCGCGATCCGAGCCGTCCGAACACCGCGATCTGGCCGCCGGTTTCGTCGACCGCGCGGTCGCGCTCGAGGCCCTTGGAGAGCGAGAGCGCCGGCCAGCGCGTCTTGCGCCAGGCAATGAGCTCGGGCTTCACCTCGGGGCTGAAGCCGTAGAAATTGGGCTGCGTCTCGGGCGAGAACAGCTGGATCACCTTGAGCCCGTTCCGGCCGTCGGCGACGTAAGCGAACAGCGACGCATTGGTCGCACCGACCGTTACGTCGCGCGCGTCGCTGATCGCGCCACCGGCCGTGAACTTCATGTAGACCGTTGGTTTGCGCGGTTTCTCGATATCGATGATGACCAAGCCTTCGGCGCCGGCCGCTACATAGGCGTAGGTGCGGACCGGCCAAACGCGGTTCGCACCTTTGAGCGG
Organism: Alphaproteobacteria bacterium; assembly: GCA_016869275.1. Taxonomy (GTDB): domain Bacteria; phylum Pseudomonadota; class Alphaproteobacteria; order SHVV01; family SHVV01; genus SHVV01. The sequence continues at coordinate 59,756 of VGEO01000003.1, forward strand.
AATTGTCGCCTCGGGAACCGCCGCGGGTTTCGCCATGTTGCTCACGTCGAACACCTTGAATCCCTCGGCATCGGTAGCAAACAAGTAGCGGAACTGCAGCGCGGTCGAGGTGCCGTTCCGAAGCGGCAGCACGCCCTCGATCTTGGGCTTCAATGGATCGTCGAGGTTGAGGACGACGAGGCCGGCGTCAGCGACGATGTAGGTGTAGTAGCCGGCCATGGTGATGTGGCGGGCGCCCTTCAGGATGCCGTTCTCGTTCCAGGTGAGGGCGCGAGTGAGGAAATTGTTGCGCGGCTCGCCGTCGGCCAACGTGTTGACGTCGGTGACGATCAGCCCTTCCTCGGCGTCGGTGATGAAAACGTAGTTGTAGATCGGGTGGAACGGCTGCTCCTGGTTCTCGACCCGCATCAGGTCGCCCTTGTTACGGGCGGCGTGTATGTTCTGCGCGTTGCCCGGCACTGCGACGCAGGTCGCGTTCTTGCTCGCGATGTGGGTGTCGTGGCCCAGGGGGCCGAACGGCGCCGAGATGATCCGCTGGGAGATGCCCTTGTTGCCGATCGAGGCGACGTCGTAGACGCGGTAGCCCGAGCGGCCCTCGGCGACGTGGAGATACTCGCCGCGGAGCTGGAGACACCCCGACCGGTTCGAGCGGTGCGAGGTCGCGGCAAAGTCGAACTCCAACTCGCGGCCGCGATCCAAGTGCTGCTGGTAATAATCGGGGTAGGCATACTTATGGAGGTAGCTGCCGATCACTGCCTGCGGTTCGTCGAACTCGGTGACCTTGATCGCCTCGATACCGCCCTCCTCGCCGACATAGGCGTGCCAACCGACGAAGGTTGGGAAGTTGGTGCCGATCGCGAGCGTGTTGGCCATGATCGCGTTGTTGTCGTCGTCGATCGACAAGTGGCAGTCGTTGCAGGTCTTGGTCTCGGTCTTCCGCTCGGTGTGCGGGAAGTGCGGCGCGAACGCCTGGCTCGAATAGCCGGGCGCCGCGATCGGCGGCTGCTGCACGTAGATGCGCTCGCGGTTGATGTTCTGCGAGGACAGCACTAATGCCGAGGTCGAACGGACCGGTGCGACCTTGTTGCCCTTGGTGGTCTGGTGGCGGCCCAAGTGGAAGACGTCGTCGCGCGCGACCTGCGGGTTATAGGTCGCATAGTTCCGGAGCACGCGGCCTTCGTACTTGTGGGACGCCGTCTTCCAGTTAGCCTGGATCGGCAGGTGGCAGCCGGCGCAGCTCGTGGTCCACGAGAGATGGCAGGTGAAGCACAGCATCTCGTCATCCTTGTGGGCGCGATCGTCCCTGGCGACGCCGGGGCCCCACTTCAAGGACGCGGTATCCTTGGACATCAACTTGGCGCGCGCGGCCTTGGGGTTGTACTCCTTGTGGTCGGGATCGACGGTCTGCTTGACCAGGCTCATCTCCCACTCGAGGTTGGGCCACAGCGCCGAGCGCTGGATCAGCGTATCGCCGCGCCATTCGAAGCGCCGTCGCCCGTCGCCCAGGCGAATGAGCGAGAGGTCGTAGCCTCCACGCAGCGCCGCCGGACCGCTCGTGACCAAGGTCGGCAATTTGTCGACCGTGCCGTGGCAGTCGGCGCAATCGATCTCGACCGCGTTGGCGACCTCGGTCTGGATGTAGCCGTTGCCGTGCGCATCCTGGGCGAAGTGGCAGTCGATGCAGTGCATGCCCTTGTCGACGTGGATCGAGGACATGTGCACGGCCTTCTTGAATTTCTGCGGATCGTCGTTCGAGACGATCTTGCCGTCGGCGTCCAGCAGGTTGCCCTTGCGGTCGCGTTTATAGATGGCGCGGAAGTTCCAGCCGTGGCCGTGGTAATCGGCGAACTGGGTGTCCTTGTTCTTGGGATTGACGTCGGTCCAGACGTTTTTCATGAAGTCGACGTCGCCCCACAGGCCGCGGATCGCCGCTTCCTCGGGATTGCGTTCGTTGATCTTCCGGATCTCGGCGTTCGACGGGTATTTCTGCTGCTTCGGCCACATGTTGGGCGCGTCCGACTCGTAATCCCACATCGTGTAGCCCATGAAGCTGTTCACGAAGATGTTGGGCTGGTGCATGTGGCAAACGATGCACTGCGCGGTCGGGATCTGGCGCGAGAATTCGTGCCGGATCGGATGGCCTTCCTCGTCCTTGGGAATGGTCGGGTCGATGGTCTGGGTCTTGCCCTCGTGGCCGTAGATCGAATAGGGGCCGGAGTGGCGCGGATCGCGGTCGTTGGCGTAGACGATGTGGCAGCCGCCACAGCCCGAGGTCCGGTAGTCGCCGGGCTGGTCGTTGGTTCCCATGAACCACATGAACGGGTCGTTGAGGCGCGTCTTGTGGATGTTGAGCACCGGGACGGCAATGCGTAAGCCGGTGCCGGGGCCGCGCATCGACTGGCGGATGTCGGGGCGGCCCGGCTCCTCGAGCCGCTGAATCTGGCCGAGCGAGTTGGGCAACCCGATCTCGGGGAATTGGGTGACGATGTTGCGGCCGCCGCGCTCGAAGATGCGGAAGATGTCGCCGGGCGGAATGGTCTCGAAGGCGGGCAGCGGCACCAGCTTCTCGATGATGCCCCACTTCTTCATGTCGGGGGTGTAGCCCGGGCTGGTGATCGCGGCTGGCTGGCCGTCACGGGTATAGGCCTCGCCGACGATGTAGTTCTTGAACGGCAGGATGCCGTTGTTATACGCGCCGCCGCCCCACAGCATGGCGCCGGTCGACATCAGGTGCCGCTCGGCCGCCTGGATGATCGGCAGGTGGCAGGCCCCGCAGGCTTCGCGGGCGATCCGGTAGTCGGACGGATTGACGAAGCGGACATACTCGGGGCTTTCCTTGTTGAGAAGCGTATAGCCGCCCTCGGGGTTGCGGCTGCGCGGGTAGCCCCAGGTCTCGGGCATCCGCGGCATCACGTGTGCCTTCTGCATCGCCCCGACATAGGCAGCATCGCCGAACAGCAACGGGTCGATTGCGCCGTGGTGGGCCTCTTCACCCGGCTTATGGTGAAGCGCGGCCTTTTCCTTCTTGTAGGTGCGCTCGTACTTCGATCCTTCCGGCTTGCGCACCGCCGCGTCGCCGCCGTGGCAGTCGGTACAGCCCAGCACGATCGCCGGGTTGGCGTGCATCGTCTTCTGGTCGGTCGCGGTGTGGCAGGTCATGCAGCCGGCGCTCTTGGCGTCGGCTTGGGCTTGGGTTTGCGATGCCGGCGCCGGCGGCGCGGTCACGTATTTGATGTCGAGCGGCTTCTCGCCTTCAGAGGCGAAGCCCACTCCCGCCAGGGTCACGCCCAGGGCGACGGTCGCGGCAATGACGAAGCGCATCGCGGTCATCCCTAGTAGGTCAAGATCAGGTTGGCGAGCACGGAATAGAAGAAATCCTCGCTGTCGTTTCGCGCACGGTAGATGTCCCTGAAACCGTCGCCCGGCACCAGCACTGCCGCCGACAGCCGCCCGACGATGTTCTGGATGAAAGTCGGGCGATAGATCAGCGCGATCGACAGGTCATAGCCGATCTCGTCATCGATCGCGTTCTGGTTGCGCAGGAATTCGAGCGAATCGGTGGTGTCGAACGAGAGCCGGTTGAAGTTGGTCGAGACACGGAACTCGGGCGTGATATCGAAGTCGGTGCCGACGCCCAACAGGATCAGGCCGGGGTTGATGAAGTTCGACTGGCCGTGCTCCTTCGAGGTGCGCAGATCGGTGAGCATGCCGTTGCGCGGCGTGAGCGCGATGCCGCCGCCGCCGATGAAGGGGATCTGCTGACGTATGAAATAGCTGGTGTCGGCACCGGCGAACTGTGGGTTCTCGAAGATCGCCGAGAAGCCGCTGGCCTTGCCGTCGGTCGGGTCGTTGTCGCCGGAGGCGTACGCGGCTTGGGCACGCACGCGAACCCAGCTGAAGTCCCACGATACTTCGGCGGCGGCGAAATAGGCGCGAATGTCGGCGCTCGAGCCGTCGCCGGCATACTGGTTGTGGTCGTCCTTGCCGAAGGCATAGTAGAGCGAGCCGGTCAGGTTGAGCCGGCCGAAATGGCCGTCGCCGTTCAACCCCGCGTAGGTCACGCGGTACTTTCGCGGCCGCTGGTCGCCGAGCGGCGCCGGACGTTCCTGGAACTCGTTCTCGTTGAAGAACGGCCGGCGGTCGTTCTCGCGATTGTCGTTGTGCGCGACCACGGCTTGGCTGGTGAACCCGAGCACCGGCCAATCCTGGCGGAACAAGTTGACGAAGTAGATGTCGTCGTCGCGCAGCTTGGCGCCGATGTCGTTCAGGCCGCTGTTGGTGTCTTTCTCCATCCGGCGCGCCCAGCCGACGTTGTACTGCCAGAAATTGTTGTCGCGGTTACCGAACAGGCGGGCACCGAGCTGGAGGTCCTGGAAAAGGAAGCCGCGGAAATCGAGCTGAAACGGCTGAATGCCGACCCGAATCGAATCGAAGTCGAAGCGGTCGGAGACGTTGCGGATATGGTAGTCGAGGAACAGTTCCTGCCAGCCGACGAACTGGTCGCCGCGGGTCTTGCCCTTGGCCGGATCGGCGTAGAGAAGCCCGACTTCCTCGACGCTGACCTTATTGTAGTTGAAGACCGGGCCGATGCGGATTTCATAGTCCGGCGGCTGATAGGCGGTGTTGCCCTTGATGAACGAGAGGGTCACGATCAGGTTCTCGTTGAAGACGGTCTGGCGGTTCTTGCCGAACTGATCGATCGCACCGGCCTGCGTCGTCGCCTGGATGCCGGTCGGGTTGGGAAAACGGCGCGGCTCGTAGACCGTATCGGAAACCAGGCTCAAATTGACGAACCAGTCGTCGAACACCGGGCGGTCGCCCTTGAGCACGTTCTGGTTATAGGGGTCCCACCAGCGCGCGTTGACGCCGATCGCCTCGACGATGCGCCAGCGATCGGGTACCGGAATGGTCTCGCGCGGCAGCGTCGGCTGCGGCGGCGGCACCCGGCTGGCGTCGACCGCCGGCAATTCCTGGCGCTCGCGGGTCGGGCGGCCGGGCCGGCGGCGATCCTCGTCGCTCGCCTGCGCCAGCGTCGCACCGGCGGTTTCGTCGATCTCGATCCTCTCCTTGCCGGCGAACGCCGGCGAACCGGCGAGCAGCAGCATCGCGGCCAAGGCTGCGAGCGAGGCGGAGCGCGTCACTTGCCTGCGCATACGTTCTGGACCGCGGAATCGATGAACGGCGCGAACGGGCAGTTGACGTAGCGGAGCCTCACCCCGGCCGCAGCCAGATTGTCGGCGCGGATGCCGCGCGGCGCGTTGCCGATACCGGTTGCGAGATTGACGCCGCCGATGTGGAGCCCCAAGAACGCGATCATGTCGTCCTGATCGATGCCGTCGCCCGAAATGCCGATGCCGCCGACCTGGGTATTGCCGCGATAGATCGGGACGCCACCGGCGAAAATCTGGAGCCCATTCGCGAGGCGATTCGAGCCGGTCGCGGCCAGGATCGGCAGTGCCGTGCAGCGCGCCGCGGTATCGGCGTTGTTGCCGGCGACGAAACCCAGGTGGGTGGTGAGATTGTTGACGACCAGTTCGAGTTGAAGTCCGACCGAGAACGGGCTCCACGCGTTGTCGGCGTTGCTCAGGGGGCCGTTTTGATTGCCGTTGATGCCGTCCGGGTAGAAGGGCCGGTGGATGTTGCCGATCGAGCGGTTGCCCCAGGCGATGCCGTCGGCCAGGAGCGTGGCGCGGCCGAAGAAGTTGCGGGCCTGCGTCACCCGCGCGCCGGCACCGGCGGTGGTCAAGTCGGACGCGGCGTTGACGTTCGAGAAGAACATCGCCGAGCGCGCCTTCTGCAGCGACACGTCGGTGCCGAACACCGGCCCGTCGAACGTACGCGCCATCGCCAAGAGCCGCCCATTGGTATCGACGATCGAGATCGTCACATGGATATTGTCGGACAGCGGACGGCGGATCTGGGCGCGGCCGTTGTAGGCAACGGTGAGCGCGCCGATCATGATCTGCGTCACCTCGTTGGCGGTGAGGAGACCGTCGGTGCCGGCGATCGGGGGGAAACGGTTGGCGTTGGCGCCATCGACCAGGATCATGGCGCGGTTGCCGTTTCGGAACGTGCCGTAGAGCGTGCCGTCCTCGAGCCGGTACCCGGACGCCGCGGCGCCATACTGTTGGCCGGCCAGGAGCCCGCCGGCCGCGGTGTAATAGCCGGTGACGTTGGCGAGGTTGCCGTTGACGCCGTTGATCGCGGCGAACGTCGCCGCGGTCGCCGGATTGCGCACGAGCGCCTCGGGACCGCGGTCGGTGTAGCGGAGCGTGCGGCCGCCGGCCGAGATGAAGTTGGCGCGGATTTCGTTAGGCGGGCCGAACCCCGACTGGCCGGCGATCGCGATCAGTTCGTCGTTGTCGATGTCGAAGTCGGTGATGACCGGATCGAGCCCGTAGCGGCCATCGGATATGACGCCGATGCCGCCGACCAGGTCGCCGCCGGCCTTGTAGAGCGGCAGACCGCCGGGGTCGGCGGCGAGACCCAAGGGCGAGCGCTTAGGCCCGAGGGTCGCGTTGACGAGACCGCCGGCGCCGCCGTCGAAAAACCGCACCGAGAAGTCCGAGCAGGGCAATTGGCTGAACTGCACCCCGAACAGCGGCCCGCCGGGTTGGAAGGTTTCGCCGACGTTGAAGTTCTGCTGGATGATCTGGCTCGCGGTGCGGGTCGTGAACGCGTTGCCGCGCGAGGAGAGGTAGGCGCCGGTCACCGCCTTGGCGATCGCCGCCAGCGTGCTCGGCACGGAGGCGTTCTCGAGCCCGCCGGCAACGCCGCGGCCTGAGGAAATGGTCGAGTTGGCGGCGGCGCCGGTCATCTGGAAGACGCCCAAGACGTTGCCGACGCGGTCGGCCACCGCAATCGTCGCCAGGGCGCCGCGCCCCTGCGCCTCGTTGACGGCGCGCGCGATGATCTGGCCGACTTCGGCCGCGGTCAGCGACTGCTGGGCTTGCGGCGAAACCGAGGCGGCAGCGGCAACGCCGATGATGAACGCAAAGAGAGCGAGGGCGCGGAGCGTCGACATGGCTGCTACTGCGGCGACACTTCGAACACGCCGAATTTGAACGCCGACGTGGTCCGGTAGGCGATCACGAACCGGATCGGAAACATGCGATCGCGAATGTCTTGGTCTACGATCTTGAACGTCAGCGTATTGCCGGTCGCGACGAATTTGTTGTCGATCAGCGTGTCGAGTTGGCCGCCCCACGGCAGCCAATAGCCCAAATTATTGCGCTGAAGCGATTTGCCGTCGGGCATATGCGCCATGACGTAGGTCGCGGTCGGCACGTCGCCGGCAAGGTCGACGTTGTAGGTGATCTGGGCACTGGCGGGATTCACCGTCATCCCGCTCAGCACCGTCCCGGAGGCGCTCAAGGTCTGGCCGAACCCGGACGACGGTAACGCCACCAGCAAGGCGATCACCGACGCCGCGCCGAGCATGCGTAGTCGACCTACAACCATCGGTAGAAATCCCGCCTGGTACGCAAAAACCCCCGATATCCAAACGCCCGAAGGCCGCTGGACCCGCTTTCATCTAGTCTAGGCGAACGACCCCTAGTTTCCAACACCCGCCATCTTGGGCGTTTTCTTGAAGTCCGGCCGCATCGGACCGAGATCGGGTCGGTGGAAGACGTGGCACATGACGCAGGGCGAGGGGACTAGGCGCGCATCGTCCTCGCCGCCATGGCAGTCCCGGCACGTCGCGATCGACGGCATCAGCACGTCGGTCGCCTGGCTCGACTTGCGCGCATCGTGGCAGCCGGCGCAGTCGATGGTCTGGTGCTTGGCATGCACGAAGATACCCTTCGGCATCCAAACCGTCGCCACGTGAGGCGTTTTCACCTGCCACGACGGATTCTGCGCGCTCGGCGGATCGACGACGTGGCAGGTCTTGCAGAGCGTGGTGCCGAGGATGACCTCCATTTGTTGCTTGGCCTTGGCTTCGGCCCACGCCAGCGCCTCTTTCTTTTCCTCCTCGCGCAGCGGCTGGCCGACCCGGCGGCGCACCGAGGCCGGGGCGCTGTCGTCGAGGTAGCCGCCGCGCAGCGCCTGGCTCGCGTAGAAGTCCTGGATCGTGCTGACCGCGGCCGCGGTGTCGCCGTGCGGGAGCTTGCGCTCGGGCGCCTTGGGATCGAAGGTGAGCTGGTGGCAATCGGCGCAGTGCTTGGTCATTTGGATCGGTAGCATGCCGATGCCGCCGCGGTCGGGCTCGTGGCAATTGCCGCAATCCAGCTTCTGCAAGCCATCGGGGCCGCGCACGCCGCGCTCGACCAGGTGCTTGTCGTGCGGGAACTTCAAGTTCGACTGCTCGACCAGATTGGTCTTGTCGGTCAAGGCGACGCGCTCGAACTTCTTCGCCTGCGCATCCTTGACGACGGTCGGGCGGAATTCAGGGTGATCGCGCGCGAAGTCGGCGACGTTGGCGATCGTCGTCTTCGAATTGAACTTCTTGAGGTCGACGTGGCAGTCGGCGCAGAAGGTCTGCGCCGTGATGATGATCGCCTCGCGATTGTGCTCCTTGTGGCAATGCGCGCAACGCTCCTCAGACAATTCCGACACTTTGACGTCGTAGGGAGCGTGGCCCGTGATCGCGGCGTGGCATTCGAGGCACGCGCCATCGCGGACTTGGACGAAGGCTTTTTGGTGGCAGGCGTTGCAGTCCCTGGCGAAGAATCGATGCGAGTCGGAAACTGTGCCGGAATCCCAGGACGTGTCGAAGCCGACCGGCCAAGTGCGGGTCGCCTCGTTCAAGCCCGGCACGACGAAGCCAAGCACCGGCAAGATCAAGAACAGGACCAGCACGACGAACGACAAACCCCACGCCAGCCGGCGCTTGCTCAACCCGGTTTCGGCGATCGTCGTGGTGGCGCGGCTGCGGAGCGCTTCGAGTTCGTCGACCTGGGCGCGGACCAGTTCGATCGTGACGGCAAAATCGATACCCGCGGGCGGGGCGACGACGACCAGATCGAACGGCCCGATCGCAACCGTATCGCCGACCGCCAACGACGCCGACGATCGCGGCGTGCCGTTGTGGCGGATGTTGGCCGCACCGACCGCTTCGATGAAAAACCCGCCGCCGCGATTCGTGAGCGAAGCGTGCTCGAGATTGACGCGCGAATCGGCGAGATAGATTTCGCTGTCGGTGGCGCGCCCGATCCGCAGGACGTCTTCGCCGCGGTCGTCGTCCTTGCTGGCAACGCCCTTGGCTCGGCGGGTTATGTAGCTGACGCGGACGCGCACGGGTTCACCCTACCAGTAGAAGAAGACGGCGATGATGTGAGCGATCAGCGACGCCAGCAATGCGAAGGTGAGCGGGACGTGGACGTAAAGCCAGATGTCCATCATCGCCTTGTACATGACGTCGTTCCGCGCCCGCAGCACGAGTTCGTTCTTGCGCGTCAGCAACGAGATCAGGCGTCGACCGTCCTCGGTCTGCTCGCGCGATGGCAGCGGGATGATCTCGCGAATGCGCGCGATCGCGGCGACGGTGCGGCCGGAGCGGCCCGATTCGAGCTGGCGGCGGACGCTGCCGCCGATCCGGGTGTTCTCGATCGCGTCGAACACGAGATCGCGGATCTCGTCGGTGAGCTTGGCGGCGAGCTCGCGCGTTTCACGGTCGATCTCGGCCATCTCGACGATCATGGCATCGAGCGACACGCCGCGCCGGTTCTCGGTCATCAACTTCGGATAACGGACGTAGGCGTAAAGTCCGAACGCACCCGACACGATCACCAGCATCATCAGCACGTAGGCCAGCGTATGGACGTTCCACCCGAACTGAAATCCGGAGTGCAGCGTGGCGACGAAGATCAGCGACAGCCCGAGATAGATGTGGGCCGAAAGCCAGTCCTCAAGTTTGCTCTCGGGGTTGGCGTAGCTGCGCTTGCGAATCCCGAACCAAGCCAGCCACACGATCAGGCCGACGCCGATCGTGCCCAGGGTGTAGCCGAGCCAAGTACCGCCGTTCGCAGGCTCGGACGGCGAATGGAAAATATAGGCGAGCAACGCCACCACGGTGAGCGTCACCGCCCACTTGAGGTAGCGGAACCGGCGATAAACCAGAACGGACTCGTGCATTCCCCCCTACCCACGCCGTCGCGGACTGAAGCCGCGTCGCGCCGTTTCGAACCCTACGCCCCCGACCCGCCCGCGCCCTCAGCCGCGGATCGTCATCGCGAAGAACTGCTCCGGATTGACCCGGATCGCCGCCCCGGTCGGGCACGCCCGCACGCATGCCGGGCCCGCCGCCAGGTCTTTGCACATGTCGCACTTGACCGCGAGCTTGGGCGAGTCGCTCTTGACCTTTTTGGCGCCGGGATCCTCGCCGGGACCGGGCCCGGCCCCGAACAGCAGCCACTGCAATAAGCCCGGCTTGGCCGGCGGCTTGGCCGCCATGTGGATCACCTGGTAGGGGCAATTGCGCTCGCAATTGCCGCAGCCGATGCACTTGTCGTCGATGAAGACCTCGCCGTTGGGCGCGCGGTGAATCGCGTCGGCCGGGCAGTCCGCCATGCAGTGCGGATGCTCGCAGTGGCGGCAACTGGTCGGGACGTGGATCGAAGCAAAGGTCGGGCCGGCCTCGCGGTCGAGGCGCGAGGTGCCGCCGTGCGTCTCGGCGCACGCTTTTTCGCAGTTGTCGCAGCGGACGCAGAGCGACTCGTCGATCAGGAGCACGTCGGTCGCTTCGCCGACGCCCTGCGCGACCAGGAACTCGATCAGGCCGCCCGACTCCGGCGCTTCCTCCATGCGCACGTTTTCGACCATGCGCTGCTCGTACTTGTTCTCAAGTTTCTTGCGCAGGCTCGGATGCTTGTCGAGCACCTTGGTGAAGGCGGCGCCGTCGAGCTTGACCACCTCGGTGGCGACTGCGGTCTTGATCGTCGCCGAGCGCGGCGCCCGCGACAGCAGCGCCATCTCGCCGACATAGTTGCCGGCCGGCACGTACGAAAGCACGAGGTTGCGCCCGGCGATCGCGCGCGACACCGTCACCGAGCCGCGGCGAATCAGGTAGATCGCATCGCCCTGGTCGCCTTCGTTGAACAGCACGGTTCCGGCCGGATGGCTTTCGATCTTGGCGGTTTCAACCACCTCTTGCAGTTCGGCGGTCGGCACCTCGGGCGCGAGCTGGGTCTGGATCTGCCGCCCCATCGCCGTTTGGTCGAGCACCTTTTTCACGGCGGCGACCGAGTTGACGAGCTTGATCATCGACCGGCGCGGCGTTTCGATCAGGACGCAATCGTCGGACGCGGCGACGATGGTCGCGGTCCGCCGGCGGCCCGAAATCAGCCCCATTTCGCCAAAGAATTGGCCTTGGCTGAGCTCGATCATCTCGGCGGGGTTGGCCGGATTGACCTGAATCCCGACCTTGCCCTGGACGATCGAGTAGAAACTGTTGGTGTAGTCGTTGCGCGCGAAAACGACCTCGCCGCGAGGCGGCGTGTGCACCGTCGAGTCGATCATGAACTCGCGCAACTGCAGGGTGGTCAAGCTGGAGAGCAGCGGAACGTTCTGACGGATGCGCTGCAGCGTCTCGTCGACGCCCGCGTTGATGTTGGCGAATTTGGCTTCGAGCAGCGGCTCGTCCGCCGGCTTGACCGGGCGGCCCTCGATGAACTCGATGACTTCGTAGCCCTGGTTCATCGCCTGCTTGATCAGCGGATAGCCGCCGAGCGCGCCGAGGATATAAAGGCCGGGGACGTTCGACTCGTAACTGCCGGACAGCTCGGGCAGCGCGGCGCGGTCCTTGCTCGGGAATTTGATGCCGCACGATTCGACGAACCGGCGCGGCGGATCGGCGCCGAGGCGGGCGATGACGCGGTTGCACTCGACCTTGGCTTCGCCGTCGGCGGTGGTGAGGACGATAAAGTTGTCGCCGATCTCCTTGGGCTCGGAGTTGTAGAAGCACTCGATCACGCCCTTGTCGATCGCCTCCATGATGAGGTTCAAGTTGCCCTGCTTGGCGCGGGCGAACTCATCGCGGCGATTGACGATGATGACGTTGTTCTGCCGCGCCAGGGCGACGGCGTTCTCGATCGCGGCATCGCCGGCGCCGATGACGACGATGGTTTCCTCGGAATAGGCGTCGGGGTCGTCGAGTTGGTACTGGACCCACGGCCGGTCAGCGCCGGTGCATTCGACCTTGCGGAGATTGCCCTGCAACCCGATGCAGAGGACGACGTACTCGGCTTCGACCGCCGGACCGCCGAGCACGGTTAGCTCGAACTTGCCCTTCTGGCCCTTGATCGCGGTCACCTCGTTCTTGAAGCGAACGTTGACCTTGTGGCCGGCGGTCTGTTCATCCCAGGTGCGCAGAATGTCTTCGCGGATGCCGGCCTGGAACGACATCGGGCTGCGCAAAGGCAGGACGTCCGGCGTCGCCATGACGAACTTGCCTTTTTGGTACTTGTAGATCGTGTCCGACAGATGGTCGGCTTTTTCGAGCAGAACGTGCGAAACGCCGGTTTCGGCGGCCCGCCCGGCCGCGCTCATGCCGGCCGGTCCCGACCCGACGATGGCGACCTTGAACTTGTCGGCCATGTCTTCCCCCTGCTCTGAGGCTCCAATCGCCCGTCGCGCGGCCCGTTGACGCATCGGGCTCGCTTCGCTTTTCAGACGCGTAGCATTGCCTCCGGGCCTGGACGTGTCAATCCTTCGTTGGCCGCCGTTTACTTGCAAACCGTTTGCAAAATCTGACGATTTCGGCGTTCGCCGCCCACCGTCGACGACCGCGACCAAGCCCGAATCGGGGCGCGCCGGCGTCTCAGCGAACCGCGTTAAATCGTTCCGGATGCGGCGCCGACACGTAGGAATCGGATTGCATCTCGAGCAGGCGCGAGGCGGTGCGGGCGAATTCGAAGGTGCCGTCGCCCTGGGTATAGAGCTCTTTCGGCGCCGTCGCCGCCGAGCACACGAGCTTGATGCGATTGTCGTAAAGGACGTCGATCAAATTGGCGAGCCGGCGCGCCTCGTTGCGCTTCTCGGGCGTGAGCGTGGGAATTTCCGCGAGCACGATCGTATGGAAGCGTTCGCTGATCGCGAGGTAGTCGGCGGCGGCGAGCGGCTGCTCGCAGAGCTCGCGGAACGTGAAGCGGGCGACCCCTTTGGCTTGCTCGGACACCGGGATCTTGCGGCCCTTGATCTCGATTTCATCGGGTTCGCCGCGCTCGGCATCGGTCAATTGCAGAAACGCCTGGTCCAACGCCGCGCCCGCTTCGGGCCCGAGCGGCGCGTGGTAGACCGGCTTTCCGACGATGCGGTTCAAACGGTAATCGGTATGGCCGTCGAGCTCGAAGACGTCCATTTGCTTGGCCAGGACGTCGATGAAGGGCAAAAACAACTCGCGGTTGAGTCCGCCCTGATAGAGTTCGGTCGGCGCCCGGTTCGATGTCGCCACCACGATCACGCCCTGCTCGAACAGCTCGGTGAACAGGCGGCTCAGGATCATCGCATCGGCGACATCGCGGACTTCCATTTCGTCGAAACACAAGAGCCAGGAATGCTCCGCGATCTCGTCGGCAGTCGCCGCGACCGGGTCGGTGCCGGGCCGGAAGTCGCGGCGGAAGCGGTTGATGCGCTCGTGCGCATCGCGCATGAAGGCGTGGAAGTGGATGCGGCGCTTGGCCATCACCGGCGCGGTCTCAAAAAAGAGGTCCATCAGCATGGTCTTGCCGCGACCGACGTCGCCCACGAAGTAAAGGCCCTTGGGCGGCTCCTCGCGCTGCTTGAGGCGGAGGATTTCCTGCCAACGCGCCACCCGTTTCGGCCCGTGCTGCTTGAGCCGGCCGTGCAGGACCTGCAATTTCTCGATCGCCAGCTCCTGGACCGGATCGGGGCGGAGCTCCCCGGCCTTGCGCTTGGCCCGGTAAAGACCGAGGGGCGAGTCGGAAGCGACGCTCATCGGCGGCTAGCGCGGTTGCGGCGGCGGCGCCACCCGGGCGTAGATGGTACGCGCCTGTTCGACGATGCGGGCTTCGCCCTCGCCGATCAGGGCGAGCGCGGTCACGCCGAGTTCGAGCAGGGCGGCGCCGAACACGCGCTGATTGACGCCTTCGGCCTGTAGCGTCGCCAGCGCTTCGCTGAAAACCTGGTCGATGCGATCGACCTCGGGGCCGTCCCGGTCCGACATGGTCCTACCCGAAGTGGCGTTTGAAGAGGGCGAACATCCGCTCCCAGTGACGCTCTTCGGCCGCAACCATGTGGGTGTCGCGGTCGCGGAACGCGAACGCATGGCGCGTGCCGGGATAGGTTTCGATCCGGTGCTTGACGCCGGCGGCTACCATGCGGCGGCGGAGTTCCTCGATCTGCTCGAGCGGAAAGTAGTCGTCTTTCTCGGCGACGGCGAAGTAGATTTCGCCCTTGATCTTATCGACGACGAGATGGGCTGAATCGGGCCGGTCGTTCACCATCCAGGTCGCGCAATAGGTGGCGGTCGCGACGATCCGGGGATAACGGGCGGCGGCGCAGGTCGCGAAGCGGCCGCCCATGCAATAGCCGAGCGCACCGACCGGCCCCTTCCTCACCATCGGCTCGCGGTCGATATGATCGAACAGCGCCTGGGTGTCCTCGACCGGCATCGTGTTCGAGGTCGCCAGCATCAGCTCGAACATCTTGGTGTAGTCGTAGGTCCCTTCGACCTCGGCTTGGTTGCCGTCGATCACGATGTCGCGGACCTTCCGATAATAAAGATTGGGCAGGATCACGTAGTAACCGCCGGTGCCGAGCCGGCGCGCCATCTCGTAGAGCTCTTCGCGGACTCCGGGGGCGTCCTGGTAAAAGAGGATCGCCGGGAACGGCCCGCCCTCGTCGGGATGAGTGATGAACGTATTCATCGACCCGTTCTTGGTCTTGATCTCGACCTTGCGTTCGATCAAGCGGTCCTCCCCGCGTTCGCCGTCGCATGCGGCCGGGGCGGACTATAACCGAACCGCGCCGCGCCGACGATTGGTCACGGTCGCCCGTAAACCCCGGCGTCGGTGGCGACGAAGTCGATCCGGCGGTCGCGCAGCGCCGTCCAACACTCGGCCGGCGTGTTGATGATGGGCTCTTCGTGGACGTTGAAGCTGGTGTTGATCAGGACCGGAATTCCGCTCCGCCCGGCGTAGGCGCTCACGATGTCGTGGTAAAGCGGATTGGGTTCGCGCTCGATCACCTGCGGCCGCGCGGTGCCGTCGACGTGCACGACCGACGGAATGCGGGACGCCCACTCGGGCCGGACCTGGCAGGTGATGGTCATGAACCGCGCCGCGTAGGCCGATACCGGCGGCAGCGCAAAGATGCGGCTGGCGTCGCTCGCGCGTACCACCGGCGCGAACGGCATGAACTCGGAACGGTCGAGGCGTCGGTTGAGATCGTGGTTGATCTCGGCTGCAACCGGCGCCGCCAGGATCGAGCGGGCGCCGAGTGCGCGGGGTCCGTATTCCATGCCGCGGGTAAAAAGGGCGACGATCTTGCCCTGATCGATCAGCTCGGCCGCGGCGCGCACCGTGTCGGTGGCTACGCGCGGGCAGCCGTTGCCGGTGAGAACGTGGTCGATCGCCGGGCCGTGGTCGCGGCCGAGGTAGAGGTGCTCGAGTCGGTAGCGTTGCTCGAGCCACGTCGCGAGGCCGTCGCGCGCGAGCAGATAGTCGAGCACACCGCCAGCCGCGAGGCCCTGATCGCTCATCGCCGGGTAGACGAAGATCTCGTCGAGCGGCAGCGTTTCGGCGAGCCGCTGATTGAGCTTGACGTTGGCGAACACGCCGCCGGCGAGCGCAAGCCGGCGCACGCCATGGAGGGCAAGCAGCCGGCGCACGGCAGTTTCGATCGTATCCTCGAGCACCCGCTGCACCGACGCCGCCACCGTTTCGCGCGGATGGCCATCCGCCCACGCGAAGATGAAACGGCGCATCGCCGCGAAGTCGGCGAAGTCGGAATCGATGCGACCGTCGGCATCGACCCGGAAATGCCCGGCCAGCGCGGCGGCGAGCGAAGGTTCGCCGAGCGCGGCAAGCCCGGTGAGCTTGCCCTCGTGCTGGTTGATCTTGAAGCCGAGCGCCTGGGTCGCGAACCCGTAGGCGAGTCCGAGCGAATCGATCCGCAGCGGCGCCACCAGCCCGTCGTCGTCGCCGGCGAGCGTCGCGAGCCGACCGTCCTTGAGCACGCGGTGGCTGTACTGCACGTTGTCGCCGCCGCCGTCGGCGGTATAGACCAGCGCGTCGTCCCAGTCGGTGTGGAACAGCGCCGCCAGCGCATGGGCGCGGTGGTGGTTGTAGAAGTGGGTCGCCGCTCCGGGCGGCAGCCCGGCCTCGGCGAGGAACGCGCGCGCATCAAACATCGCGCCGGAATCGGCGCGGCGATAGCGAACGCATTCGCGCTCCAGGCTCTTCATCTTGTCGCGGCCCCGGATTCGGTTGATCGCGCGACCGAGCCGGCGGCGGAGCGGTAGGTGGGTGTAGAACCGGAGCGGGTAAACCGAGCGCGAGAGCGCGATTGCTTCGATGTCGGCGGCGGCCGCGCCGGCGCTGCCGAGAACCTCGGCGATCGCTTCGCGCGGTAACCGACCGCCGTCGAGCTTGACTCGGGTCAGCCGCTCCTGGGCGACCGCGGCGACCAGCCGGTAACCGTCGAACAGCGCCGCGCATGCGTCGTGATAGCCGGAATGGATGCCGAGGATCAGCATGGGCCGCCCGAGGGCGTAGGCGAGGTCGCGGCGAAACGCAAGCACGATCGCGCCGCGCCATCGCGCCTTCACGCTGGCGGGATGCCCGGGTAGGATCGAGCGGCGCCGACGACGAAGCGGAGCGCGATGAACGAACTCAAGCTCGTCGGCAACGTCGACGGCGATCACTTCGCCGCGGTCGGTCAGCGGGTCGGGGGCAATCTCGACATCACCGTGCAGGCCAACCGGCTCGCCGACCTGCCGGCGGCAGCCGGCGGCCGGACCGGACCGGCGAACGCCGCGCGCTAACGCCGGGCGACGGCAGGCACGTCGATCGGCTCGCGCCGGCCGGCGCGTTTGTGTTCGACCATCGCCGCGAAGGCCCGCTCGAGATGGCGGGTGTAGCGATCGGCATCGAACAGCGGCGCCGTCCGCCGGTGCCGGGCGACCGTCGCTTTGAGCGCCAGGAGCGCGCCGCGATCGTGGGCGAGCGCGATCGCCTGGGTTTCGTAGTCGGCGAGCGACGCAACCGCGAGCTCGGGCAGGTCGAAGGCGCCGAGGAGCGAAACGCCGAGCCGGGCGGCGGGCGTCGCGCCCGCGACCGATAGCACCGGCACGCCAGCCCACAGCGTGTCGAGCGTGGTGACACCGCCGCCGTGGTAGAGGCAGTCGAGCGCCAGATCGGCGTGCGCCAACCGCGCTAGGTGGCGGCCGTGCGGCACGATCGGCGCAAACACCAGTCGGTCGGGATCGACGCCGTGAGCGCGCGCGTGTTCGCGCAAGTCGCGCTGGGTCGGTGGAAACCAGTGCCCGACCCACAGCACGCTGCCGGGGACCGCCTTCAAGATTCGCATCCATGCACCGAAGACGACCGGCTCGAACTTGCACGGGTGATTGAAGTTGCAGAACACGACCGCGTCGTCCGGCAGTCCGAGCTCGGTCCGGGTCGGAAGTGGACCCTCGCTCGGCGCCTCGACCGTCGCCATGAAAGTGTCCGGCATGTAGACCAAGGTTTCGCTGCAGTGCGGCGCGAGCGCGGGCGGGATGTAGCGGCGGTCGGTGATCAGATAGTCGATGTAATCGGCGCCGGTGGTGATCGAATAGCCGAGAAAGTGCGCCTGCACCGGTGCCGGCCGGAACGCCATGATCGGCAGGCACGAGGTGGCGGTGTGGCCAGTAACGTCGATCAGGAGATCGAGACCGCCGGCGTGGATGCGGGCGGCGCTGGCGGCGGCGGTCTTGACCGACACGTCGGCGAAGCGATCGAACGCGGCGCGATACGCGCGGCTGAACTCCTGCGGTCCCTGCGGTTGGATCGAGTACCCAAAAATTTCGAAGCGATCGCGGTCGTGCCGCTCGATCACGTTCTTGAGCACGATCGGCAGGCTATGAATCCAGGTGTAGCCCAACAGGTAACCGACGCGGAGCCGGTCGCCGGGCGGTCGGACATGGACCAACGGCGCGAAACGCTTGGCGTGATGCTGGTCCGCGATGGCGCGCGCGGCGTGACTTGCCGCGGCGGCGGTGAACGCATAATCGACGGGCAGTGCCTGCAAGTTGAAGACGTCGAGTGCCAGCGGCTGTCCGGACTCGAGCTGCGCCGCGACGTCGGCGACGACTTGACGGCTGACTTGTTCGTAGCGTTGCCAGTCGCAGAGCGAGAGCAGCGCGTCGAGCAGCCCGGCGCGCGCTTTCTTGAGATCGGGTCGAACCGTCAGCAGTTTCTCGTAGACGGCGACGGTTTCTTCGAGCCGCTGCTGCGCGTTCAACATCGAGACGATCGCGCTCAGCGTCTCGGGCTTGTCGGGCGCGGCCAGCAGCGCGCGGTAGAGCGTGTCGTAAGCGCGGTCGGGTTCGCCGAGGCCGGACAATCCGATCGACTTGATGGTGAGGCCGACGACCGAATCGGGATCGCCGGCGAGGACGCGGTCGCCGAGCGCGGCGATCTCCTCGTATGCGGTTCGCGTTTCCAGAAACGCGCAATAGTCGTAGAGAACCTCGGAATTGTCGGGATCGAGTTCAAGCGAGCGCCGGTAGCAGCGGTCTGTTTCGGCATCGTCGTTGCGGTCGCGACGCAAGGCGGCGCGCAGCGCGAACGCCGGCGCCGAACCGGGATCGAGCGCGACCGCGCGGGCGGCGGCGGCCTCGGCTTCGTCGAGCGGACCGACGCGCCGGAGCGCGATGCCGCGGTTATAGTGGATCGCCGCGTCGTTCGGCGCGAGCGCGAGCGCACGATCGAAGGCCGCGAGCGCCCGATCGATCGCGCCGGCGCGCGTCAATGCGATGCCCAAGAAGAGGAGCGGAGCGCTCGCTTGCGGGGCGATTCGCGGGGCGTCCTCCAAGGTGGCAATCGCGCCGTCGAACTCGCCATCCTCGATCTGTATTTCGCCCAGCGCGAGGCGTAGGCCGAGATCGGCCGGGTAGCGCGGCAGCGCCTCGCCGAGCAGCGCCGCGGCTTCGCGCCGTCGCTTGAGCGCCACCAGCACCCGGCTGCAGTTCAGGTGCGGGGTCGGATCGGCGGGGCGCAATGCGATCGCGCGACGATAGTAGCCGAGCGCGCCATCGAGATCGCCCAGCGCGACCAACGTACTGGCGAGATTGTTGAGGGAGTCGATATCGGTCGGGCGCAGCGCGATCGCGGCTTCGAGGTGGCGGCGGGCGTCGGCGGGCCTATTCAGCGTGAACAGGGCGGCGCCGAGACGGCTTCGAATCTCGGCGGCCGCCGGCACCTGCGCCGCCACCGACCCGTAGCAGTCGACCGCGCGCGCGAGGTGTCCCTGTGCTTGGAGCAGGCTGCCCATGTTGGCGAGCGCTTGGATGTTCGTGGGCTCGCGCTTGAGCACGCGCGCGTAGAGCCGCTCGGCCGCGGCGAAGTCGCCGGCGTTCTGGCAAACGATCGCCGTTTGCAGAGTCTGCGCGAGGTCCATGACGCAGCCATTTTCGGCCGGGTATGGTTAATAAAAGATTTCGGCCGCCGCCGCGCGCTACACCCCCGGCTTGCGCAGGATCGGGGCGTCGAGCGGGTAACGGCCGGCGATATCCTCGATTTCGAGCACCCACAAGTCGCGATCGCGCGCGCGTTCGCGGGCGATGTAGGCGTCGGCTGCCGCCGCCTCGACCTCGTCGGCACCGGCGACGACCATCCAGCCGGCGGCGCCGTCGAACGATGAGCTGCGCCGCAGTAGGAGCGAGCGGCCGGCGGCGCGGATCAGGCGGAGCAAGACGGTGCCCGCATCGGGGTCGCCCCGGTGCACGACCGCGACTGGCAACGCATTGAGATCGCAGATCCGGACTTGCGCCTGAATCCAGATTTTCGTCTTGAGCCGCGCTTCGCTCATCGTGCCCCATCGGCGGACGCGGGATGGACGACGGGTCCATCCCCCTTAGGTCAATATACGACGCCGCTGGCAGGCGTCGGGCGAGGATGCGATGGCGAAACGGCTGCTCCTGTTTGCGGTACTCGGCGCCGTTTTCGCCGCGACCCCCCCTCGCCCAAGAGCTGAACCCGGTCCAGCGCGAGGCGCTGACGACGACGCCGCTGCGGCGCGACCTGCTCGAACCCCGGCCGCGCGATGCGCTCGCGACCGAGCGCTACCAGGCCGAGCGCTACCGCTCGACCCTGGATCAGAGCATCCGCGACCTCGAGCGCGCGCCGTCGAGCGAGCGCGACGTCCACGACCGGTTCCGCGACCTCCGCTCCGAGCGCGACCGGATCGACCAGCGCCTACGCGACGCCAATCGGCCCTGACGCGGGCCGACCCGATCCGTCGGAGCACGGCGACACTCCCCACCCTTCCCCCCTCTGCGAGGGTGAGTTTGAAGAGCGTGCATACTCGCCCCGCTAGGCAGAGTTGTGCGACAACTCTGGTCGATCACGGAGTTCGCGATGCTCTATCTCATCGTCAATATCGACAAGCCCGGCAAGAACGATGTCCGCCTCGCCAACCGGCCGGCCCAGCACGCCTACATCGAGGCGTTCCGCGACCGCATCAAGTTCGCCGGTCCGACCGTGACCGAAGACGATGGCATGTCGACCGGGAATATGTTCGTGATCGAAGCCGCGAGCTACGCCGAAGCGGTGGCGTTCACGCAGGGCGACCCCTACGTCAGGGCCGGCCTGTTCGACACCACGCTGATCCGGCCGTGGCGGTGGACGTTCAACAAGCCCGGGCTCGATATTTGAGCGCAGGCTTGCACGCACCCCTTGCCCACCCGTCACGTCGCGGGCGGCGCGCCAAGGCTACGGTGAAAGGTCCTTACGATGCCCTATAAAACGATCCTGCTCGAACGCCGCGCCGGGGTTGCCGTGGTTACCTTGAACCGGCCCGGCAAGAAAAACGCGATCAATCCGACCATGAACCGCGAGATGATCGCGCTGCTCGAAGCGCTCCGCTACGACGACCGCGTTCGCGTCCTCGTGATCACCGGCGCCGGCGATGCGTTCTCGTCGGGCCTCGATCTCAAGGAAATGATCGTCGACCTCGAGGACGACCCGGCCGGGTACGACCGCATGAACCGCTCCGTCATGGAGTGGCGCGGCCGCACGCTCAAATACTACCCCAAGCCCACCATCGCCATGGTCAACGGATACTGTTTCGGCGGCGCGTTCGCGATCGTCGAAGGGTGCGACCTCGCGCTCGCTGCCGACGACGCGACGTTCGGTCTTCCGGAAATCAACTTCAAAGTGTTCCCGGCCGGCGCCGTCAGCAAGGCGATCGCCGACCTCCTGCGGCCGCGCGACGCGCTCTGGTACGCGCTTTTGGGCCGCCCGTTCGACGGCGCCAGGGCTGCCGAGATCGGCCTCGTCAACCAAGCGGTGCCGCGCGCCCGCCTGCGCCAGGAGACCATGACGATCGCGCGCGAACTCGCCGCCAAGGACCCGCACGCGCTCAAAGCGACCAAGGACGCCTATCGCCACTCGCTGGCGATGCCGTGGGACACGGCGATGAACTACGCGCTCGCCAAGGAAATGGAGCTCGTCCAACGGCAGGGCGACGCGTGGCGGCGCGAGGGCATCGGCGATTTTCTCGCCGGCAAGTACCGCCCTGGCTTCGGCGAGCGACCGCGCCAGTCCGCCAAGAAACGAGCGCGGCGCCGCTGAGAGCGCCGCGCTTTCCCGATCGGCGTTCGAACCTCAGCTCGCCAGCCACTGGGCGAAACGCTCGCTGATCTTGGCGAGGTTCGGCCCCAGCCACTCGGCGTCGGGGAAGAACCCGACCTTCTGGTTGGGCGGGTAGGTCGGCATGCGCTTGGCCTCGGCCTCGCTGAAATACTGGAACGAATCCGGGTTGAGCGGGCCGTAGGGCAGGATCTTGCAGAGATCGGCCAGCGGCTTCGCCTGCGAAACGAAGTCGATGAACTGCATCGCCTCTTTCTTGCGCGGTGTACCCTTGGGCGCGTACCAGTAGGCGTTGTAGATCTCGGCGCCGTTCCACGCGACCGCGCCCGGCAGCTTGTTCTTCTCGATCGAGTCGAAGGCGCGGCCCGACCATAGGCCGATCACGTCGACTTCGCCGTCCTGAATGAGCTGCTGCGACTGGTTGCCCTGTTTCCACCACACCCGAATGTGCTTCTTGACTCGATCGAGGCTCTTGAAGGCGCGGTCGACGTCCATCGGGTAGAGCTTGTCGGTGGCGACCCCGTCGGCCAACAGGCCGAACGAGAGCGCCGTGAATGAGCGGTCGTAGAGCGAGCGTTTGCCCGGGAATTTGTCGACATTCCAAAAATCGGCCCAGTTCTGCGGTCCGCCGTTCGGGAACTTGTCGGTGCGGTAAAGAATGAGCGTGGCCAGCGCGATCGAGCCGACGCCGTTCTCGTAGACCGGAACCTTGAGGTTGTTGCGGTCGAGCACGCTCCAGTCGAGCGGCTCGATCAGGCCTTCGCCGTTGGCGCGCTTGATCTCGGTCGCGTTGGCATTGGAAACGTCCCACTCGAAGTTGCGGCTGTCGACCTGGGCCTTGAGCTTGGCGTACGACACCGGCGTCGCGGTCTTGATCTCGATGCCGGTCTTGGCCGTGAACGGCTTGAAGAACGCTTCGGTTTCGGCCGCCGTCCACGCGCCGCCCCAGGTGTTGACGGTGAGCGGGCCCGCCGCCTTGGCGCGGGCGATCACGAACGGCGCCGCGCCGACAATAGTAACGGTGGCGGCTGCGCCTTTCAGGAACGTGCGGCGGGACGCGCCGCGTTGCAAAGAAGTCATGGACGAAACCTCCCCTATTGGAATCGCGGGTCGCTTTGATCGACGCGCCGTCCGAAAATGTAAGCCCAATCGAGGCGGATTGGCGAGCGTCGAGACGCTCGGCGCCGGACGGCAGCCTCAGTTTTCGCGCATGCCGCGGCGAAGGCTCGATTGAGCGGGTTCAAGACGTACTCGAGCGCGGTGCGGCTGCCGCTGGCAATGATGACTTCGGCCGGCGTGCCCGGATGCAGTGTCGCGCCGCCCAGGACCGCGGCGGGGTCTTCGGTCAACTCGATCCGCGCGATGTACTTGCCGACGCCAGTGCGGTCGTTGGTGAAGCGGTCGGCCGAGACGCTGAGAACGCGGGCCGCGATCGGCACCGAGGCGCGCTGCGTGAACGGCGTCAAACGCACCTGCGCCGCCCTGGCACGACCGGCGGTGGCCGCTATTTTGCGGCTTTTTCCTTGTCGGCCTTGGCGGCCGGCTTGACCTCGCGGACCATGCCCTTGTCCTAGAGTTGCTGGATCAACCGCGACATGCCGTTGAACGCCTGCATGAAGCCGGAGGGGGGCATCAAGACTTGCTGGCTGAAGGTCGGCGCAGGCGCGCCCTTCTTGTCTTTCTCGGTCGGCGAGAGCGTGAAGAGGTCGAGACGGACCATGCCGCCGACCAGACTGATGTTCATGACGCCGTCGCAGTAAATCCGTTTTCTGCCCTTGCTCGTCCCCGGCTCGTGGTCGGTTTTCGGAAAAACTGGTGCCGACGACAGGATTTGAACCTGTGACCTACTGATTGTTCCCCGTCAGCACCCCTGAGACAGATTGATGTGTTTGGCTAGCGGAGGATTTTCGGCTCATCGTCACCGTTGAAGGGGATGAGGATGAGACCGATGAAACAGACGCCGCCGAATGGCA